>DATKVL010000240.1:0-17308 GCA_035530115.1 Dehalococcoidia bacterium
CTTCCCATTTAACCCAATCTTCAGCATCTTCCCTAACCTTCGCTTCTCTATCTGCTTGACTAGCCCTTCTAGCTAGTTCTGCATACTCTTGTGCCCAAATTCCACCAGAACGAATCTGGTAACTGATGTTAGATTCGCTAACATCAAGTCCTGCTTTCTTTAATTCATCGGCAGCCGTAACTCGTTGCTGAGACAAAAGCCAATTAGCCGATAGTTTCTCTCTTGCCTCTCGGCTTTCTAGGGCCTCAGCTTCCTCTTGCTCACGGCGTTGGCGTGCTCTCTCCGATAAATCAGCGAGTACAGACTCAGCCTTTCGCCTCGTGGTTGTCGCTTCCTGAGCTACCAAATTCTCGGATTGCCACCATTTCAAAGCCATTTTTGCCTCCTTTCTGTTCTGTTGGTCGTGCTAAATTGCACCGCTATTCAGTGTTGTTACTGTTTCCATTTAACCCCCTGCTCTTCCGCTTTGAAGGAGAGATTCCCTAACCGGTTAGGGAGTTCATATCTACTTGCTATGTATTGATATGTTTCGTAGGAAGGTTATGCTATCTCCCCCTCGTCTGCCTGTAATCGCCCGCACTATTATAAATTGCCCTGGACATCACCTTATCCTGAAATCTGCTCCTGACCCTTTCCGGTAGGTCTGCCAGCTTCTTATTAGTGATAAGCACAGTTGGCTTGCCAGTCGCATACCGGGAAGTCATAAGTTCATCAAACTTAGCCATCTCCCAATCGCTACCATACTCCACGCCATAATCGTCAATCGCCAGGAAGAAGATGTCCTTGAACTGGCGCAGCAATACATCAGCTTTTTTGCTCTCGATTGCCTCTCGTAGTAGTGAGAACAAATTAGCAGCCAATACCATCCGAACATCTAGACCCCTAGCTCTAACCTCTTTAACGATTGCATTGCACAGGTGGGTTTTCCCGTTCCCCGGCTCACCGTAAATCAATAGCCAGATGAAATTAGCTGAACCAAGAGCCAATGATTGAGCTGCCTTAAACGCCTTCTCGGTCCCAGGCATTGGCTGAAAATTCTCAAAAGTCTGTCTTTGGACTTCGCTAGGTTGTTTGCCTCGCACACTACCCTGTAAACAGCCAAGTGCCGAGCAGGGTATTACCTGTGAGTAGATTATCTTGTCCCCATCCCGAGGATGAACAAAGCCAGCACCTTTACATACCGAACAACCGAGGTTTGGCCGGTAAGGTATCCCATACCATTCATCCTCAGAGGTCGGGATAATCTGCTGTGGGTTCGTATTCTTTTGGAGTGGGAAGTCTCCTACCTTTAGTCTTTCCATTGTTGCCATTGTTGCCCTCCTTTAAGAAGTTAGATTTTGCAATCTCTAGATTAGTGAACTTCTCTATGCCTCTTTTCAGGAAGTCTTTCAATGTCCACTTATACTTGAAAAAGTATTGCTCCCCATGAATAATCTCGGCATAGTTACTTATCGCTGACTTGACTTCCTCAGCACTGTAGTTCCGTAGAATACGGACAATCACGCTGCGTATATCATCTGTCAGCTTTTTGTGAACAACAACATTCTGTTGATTCCAGTGATTGAAAATGACTATACTTTCTTTAATAGTTTCTTTAATAGTTTCTTTAGGCATCGTAGTTCCAAAGCTAGCAGGTTGCCTAGTCTGGGGTGATTCTGTTGCCCAGTCTGGGGTGATTCTGTTGCCTAGTTCACTAGGGTGATTTTGTTGCCCAGTTAACCATCCCCTATAGTCATTCAAGGCATATATGGTCGGCCTGGTGCTATCCCTTTGCGCTGTAATTAGGTTCTTGGCTTCTGCTTGTTTAACAGCTAGTTGGACGCTTTGCCGTGATAGCCCAGTAACCTTCTGAAAGTGAGACAAAGGTATTTTCGCCTCTGCCTCCTGAAAGCCTAGTGTCCTATCAATAACAGCTAGCACGATTCTAAATGCAGCTCCCGACATCGAAGCAGCCATAAGAGCCTTGAAGGTATCATTGTCTATCTTCCTAAACCCCCTCCTAGCCATTGCGCACCTCCCGGGGAAGGATTGTGCGCCTTCTGCGATCCCTACAGGCTTGACATCTTTTAGGCTCACTCAGTGGTGGTCGCTTGCTATTAAAAAATGCCTGCTCACCGGTGCTGAAGGTGAACAACTCGCCACAATCAACACACTTGATTGCTTTATCCTGAAAGATTGGGTTAGCTTCAAAGTCGTTCATATTGTCTATCTGTCAGTCCTCCTTTGTATTTCTCTTTTTAAGAGCAGGGTTGTTTACTCTTATTACTTCGCCTCTTTATTGCTGATAGTCGTGCCAGTTTAGCCATGTGTGCTTTTAGATTAGCCTGAGTTCGTCTTATTCGTTCCCCCTCAGATAAGTTGTCGTCATTCGGGGTAAACCGTCTAAGGAAGCCAGCACGGGCAGCTCCCGTTAGTTCCTGTGGACTGTATTTGGCAGCCTTCGCATATCCGCCTATTCGTCCCCTAAGAGCCATATCTTTACTATCTATCATTGCCATACTTCTCTTTAATAAAAAGGGCGAATCCCACAAGGAAACCTGTAGGACTCGCCTATCAGTTTTTCTTATTGTTAATTCCCTACGCTATCCTTCCATTACCGGGGAATAGCTCAGTCGAGCTAACCTTCAACGCCTTTGCCAAACGCTCTTTAGCCTTCGGCCAGGGGACTACTCGTTCTCTCTCTATTGCAGACAAATTAGGTGCTGCTATCTTAGAAAGGCGTGAAAGTTCCACTTGGCTCAATCCTTTTGATTCCCGAATTTTCCTGACTTTATTCATATAGCTACCTCCTTATAATAGCTCTCCTATATATATAAGGGGACAAACTTTTGCCCCCTCTAGCTTCAAACTACTTTACTATTTACTCCATTCGAACGATTTTAGCTATGCAATAATTTTGCCATCATCCCAAGGGATTTTATTAAGAAATGCCACCATGCCAATTTTCTCCCCCTACTTCCTGATATTCTCGAACCTTGTCTATATAGCTATCCCTTTCATCATTCTCTATTATGATAAACCCTTCGCCAAGCTCTAAATATCCTCCCTCTGTAGTTAAATTCCAACTGGCAATATGGGGAGTTACATCTGGTGTTCCATCCTCACGCCTCGCCGGTAGCACTCCCCAATATATCTTCTCCTCTTGCTTTGCTCTTCGCTTTGCTCTTTGGCTTTTCCTGCTTCTAGGCATACTAATCTCCTCTCTGGTCAACCCACAAGTTACTCTTTCTTGTGGGGACTCAGTAAAATTTCCCTTTCAGAATTTGAGTCCCTAGCTGTTCTCAGTCTCCTTAAAAGAAAAGGGGCGAAACCCACCAAGTCTCCCTGGTGAAATTCGCCCCTTGATTTTTACTCGATATATCGGGAAAGCTCGGAAAGCCTACTTTCCCTAACGAAACTCGCCTATCGGTATTCTTCTAAAGGCTATTCAATTCTTAACTCTAATTGTAATTAAGCTTATCATATCTATAATTTCGTGTCAAGTTTTCCTAAAACCTATCCCCAGGACTCAGCCTTTTATGAGCTTCCCTAGCCCTTTCGTCAGCCCTTGAAGCTCCATATCTCCCTAGCATAGAGCGACTTCGCCAGCCTGTTATTCTCATTAGGTCGCCCTCTGTGCCCTCACTGGCAAGCCATAGATGCACAAAGGTATGACGGAAAAGGTGAGTGTAGATTTCCCCTATGCCAGCTTGTGCTGCTCTACTCCTAACGATCTGATATATCCCTGAGCCAGTCATAGAGCCAGCTTTCCCAAGCCATAATCCCTGCTGCGATGCTTGCGGATGCAGAACACGGATACGAATATATCTATCAATATCCCGTGCTGCCTTTCTACCAAAGGGAACAATGCGAATCCGTGCCCCTTTACCCAGGACTGTTACTGTTTGAGCGTCCAGGTCAACATCTTCCATTTTCAGCCCTGCCAACTCCCCACGCCTTAAACCAGTATCCAGTAAAAGGCGTATGATAGCCATGTCCCGTCTGGCAAGGAAGTCCCTACCCTCACACACCTTCAGAATTGACTTAATATCTTCAGGAGTTAATACCTCTGGTGGTTGTTCAGGTATTTTGGGGGGATGCATCTTCAACATGGGAGACTCTGTAATTTCGCCTTCTTCTACCAGCCACTTAAAATAACGGCCAATAGCCCGGTAGCGATTATTGGCTGTGGCTGGCTTCCATTTAGCCAATAGCTCAGTTATAAAATCCTCTACTTGCCCACGGGTGATATTAGCAGGGGAGACGGCTATTTCTTTCCTGGCAAGGAATTTGATAAATTGCCTTATGGATTCGCCATAGGTTTCAAGAGTTCGCTTCGATAGGTTCTCAGCCCTTAATGCCCTCAAAAACGAGTCCAGTAACAGATGATGCTCTATAGTTAGAAGGTGTATCTCCATATTTTACCCCCTTACCTCTTTTCCTTAAGGTTATCATCTTGACAAGCGGTGTGTCAAGTTTTTAATGGGGGTGAAATACAGTTATGGTGTCTATTTAGATATAAAAGAGCGGGAGAGGGGATTCGAACCCCCGACACCCTGCTTGGAAGGTATATCGCTCTAAGCGGTGCAGCATATACACGCATAAGGTAAGCGAAAGTTGTCCAGTTATCATCTGGAAATGTCCTTCCTTCATTCCTTGAAATTGTCGGTGCTGGCAATGACAGCAAGCATCGGCATCGTGCTGCCGCCCCTCTTGTAAGAGTATATTCTACCACAAGTGCTTCTAGGGTAGTAATCTATTAACTTGTTATGTCAAGCTATCCCAAATTTCGTTTTGGAGAGTCACGCTTAGATTTATTACTCGTGGGGGGGTATGCCTTGGGGTTGGCCTATGGTGGATGGTATTTACAAGGTAAAAATGGTTAATCATTCCTAGAATGTTAGCAGATACCGATACCATCTCCTACTACTACAGCTCTATGGTTCTCTTTGGTTTGGGGTTTTGATGTCGTTTACCAATAGCCCACCTTAATGGTATAATTAGGGTATGGCAAAGATTGATATTAACCAGCTCACTAAGGAACTCCGCAAGTTAGAGAGACACCAAAGACTTTACCGGGTGCTCAAGAAAGAGCTGTCCGCTCTAGGCTATTGGAAGAACAGGCAGAGAGGCAAGCCATTTACTCGCCCTTACTGATATATTCTACAAAATAAAAAATAACCTCTTCCACGAGTAAGTTTCCTCATGGACAAATAGATTACATTAGCTGTAACTATGCCCTGGGAGGCTTAAGAGTGGGGGTTAACAGAGATGCGTGTTGGGAATCTATGCCTATGTCGTTTCAGGGCTAGCTCGTTATGATTCCCCCTCTTGACAAGCTATTCTGATAGGTATATACTTGTAGGTGAAAGGAGAAGGAAGATGACTCAGGAAAAGAGAACTCAGCTAAAAGAACTCAGGCAAAAGCTAGCTAACCTAAGTCCAGAGCAAAGACAGCAGCTAGCAAGTCATGGCCTAGTCGCCACAGTCGAAGGTAGAACCCTATCACCACAAAACACCATGCTTCTGTATATGCAAACGCCCGGCGTTTTTGGTGGTAACGGATGCCAACTTCCCACGGTCATAGGTGGATACCGGCAATGGCTAAAGGCCGGGAAGCATGTTCGTAAAGGTGAACATGGTAAAACCATCTTCATCCCCATCGGTGAAAAAGACGATGACGGCGAAATCACGGAAGTTGCCACATTCTACACAGCCACTGTCTTTGACATCACCCAGGTCGAGGATAAGGAAGCAAAATCATAAAGAGGAGAAAATGGAAACTATAATACAGACAGAAGTAAAACCCTTAGACTACTTTTACCGCTCTTGGGGGTATGACCAAACCAACATAGACTACTTAATGGTACAGTCGGTTAGTCCCACTGGTAAAACCGCAATGTGTAGAATGGCCAGCCCGATAGACTTAGGAACGCAAGGCCAGCAAGATGTTTTAACTCCTGGTAGTTGCTACGGTGAACCGTTCAGGATGCACATTAAAAGGTTTGACGATGGTACTGTGTACCTAGTGGGCACATACCCCTATTGTAAAGGCGGAAGGACGCTAGGCCGTTTCTGGCGTACTAAATTAGGAGACGCTCAGTATCAAACGGCTCTTGGCTTCGGTCATTAAGAGAAGGAGTTAATATGAACAACAATCAATACGAGCTACCTAGATTGAAATGCCTACGTTGTGGGCATACCTGGATACCGAGAACTCCCCGGAAACCTAAAGTATGTCCCAATCTTAAATGCAAATCGCCCTATTGGGATAAACCTAGACGAAAGAAAGGAGGATAATGCCTATGGTGAAAAACAAAAAGTACCCCTGAGTTTTACCCCAGGGATACTAGCCAAGAGAAACCATCACGAACCCCTCAGCTAATCTTATTATAGGCTGAAGGGGAAAAGGAAATCAAGGGGGTGAAAATCAATGACAAGAGCAGTAGCCGTAAAAGGAGCAAAACTCGTGGAAGGAATCCACAAGGGGCAGTCAGGTGGTTTGGCAATCACTGTAGAAGTCCCCTTTGATGAGGACTTAACAATCACTCAGGAAGTCCCTTTCGATGAGAGCCAGGGAGCAACGCCAGTCCTGATTGAAGCGATGATCCTAGGCCTCGATATAGAGAACCCGGAACTCAGAGAGGCAACCAAGAAACATTGCCTTACCTTCCTTGAGGGATGGGTTGAAGTAGTCGGGGATACCGAAGAGGCTTATACCCTACCGCTAGATGATTTCTACAGTCAAGCTGAGGCGTTTATGGCTGGTTATGAGGTTGGCCTTAAAAAGCAATTAGCTTTACAGCCAGCATAAGGGAAGAACAGCTAGGCGGGGCTATCCTGCATTAGTTAGGATGGCCTCGCCTTGCAGAAACCCCCAGCGTTTTTATAAATGAAGGAAGCTGAAAATGCAAACCAGTGATAATAATTCCTTTGATGCCGAAACGAAACAGGCAATAGCCCTGCTAATTACAAAGATGAAGCAAGGGACAAATGATGTCCATATAAAAACACAGGAAGTAAGTGATAGCTTCTTAAAAGATTGTAGGGATAGGGAACTCTCCCACAAAACCATCTCAAACTACACCCAACATATTAAACAGCTAGTCGGATTATCATTAGAGTTCCCACCTGAGCCTAAAGTTATACAGCAGTTTTTTACAACTAAAAACCCCCATAATGCTGATTCTCATTATCGCACCTGGCGTGCTTTGGGAAATTACGCAAAGAGGAAATATGAGATTCCTAATTTTATGGACAAAGTGCATCGGCCTAAAGTCCCCAATGAAATCATGCCAACTATCTCCGATGCAGAGCTTGGCAAACTGGCTATGGTTTTACGCAACGCTCCGCTTAGGGATAAGGCGATTCTAGTTCTATTCGTTGACACGGCTATTAGAAGTGGTGAAGCTGCTAATCTAAAAAGGGAAGATATTTTAGAAGATAGGATAATTGTTCACGGAAAAACTGGTTTTCGGGTCGCCCCACTATCATCTACCACTAGGGAATTACTTTTATCCTTGCCCAGCCATGAAGATGGCTATATCTTTTATGGCAAGAGGAGTGAACCATTAGGCTTAACTGGCTTTTATAAAGTCGTCAAGAAGTATCTCAAAATGGCGGGATATCGAGGCAACAAGCAATTCGGCACGCAAATCTTAAGGCGTTCCTTTGGTAGATTCCATCTATTAGACGGGGGGGATATGCAAAGTCTGAGCCTCATACTAGGGCATAAGAACATCACCACAACGGCAAAATACTACGCCCCCCTTCTAGTGGAAGATATAATCAAAATACACCACAAGCACACACCGGCAAGGGTATTTGAGAATACCAGCAATCAAAGAGTGCAGGAATTGGCTGTAGAGCATTAAGAAAGGGGGAGAAAATGTATAGAAGGGAAAGGACACCGACTAAATATGAAAGGCGTTATTTTGAGCATATAGTTCTCAGATGTAGGAAAGCCAAGTGGATACTAAATGTCCTGAACATACTAGCGAAATGTCACCTGCCAGCAGAGGATAAGAAAGATATTTTCGCTGTTTGGTGGTATATTAGGAATGGGAGGAATTAGTTGCTAGGAATCAAAACCTAGAAAGGAAGGATAATGGAAAATACAATCAGACTAAACCGAGTTCAAGACGGCTTGCGGTATGGCATAAGTCGGGGGAACGGGAACGGCAGTTTCCCGCAACCATTCATGGAGAATCTTCTTTGAACCATTGGCAATCATTTAATACGATACTCAATGTAATATGTGGCTTGTTATTGGTGTAAATATAGAAAGCCACACAAAGGAACAATCCCCAGCATCGGTGACGGTAGTTATCCCCTCAGCAAGCCCTGAGCTTATCAGGGTAGCCCTTGAAAGACAACTAGCAATGGTTTAATACTCCCCATAGAATATAGGCTAGAATCGGCCTAACTTCCCTATGTCTGGTGACACAACCTTGACTAATGGCACTCCCTAATAATAATGTAAGCACCTGGTCTTGCATTATGCTTTGTCTGCATACTGTAGAAGCACTCTGCCTAGCCTTTTATGTCCAGCTCCGCTAACCCACTTTCTCCACCAATTAGCAACCATGTTTAATGCTTCGTCAGAGACATCTTCTAAGTCGTTCTGAGCATCTACGGCTGCATTGTCCATCTTTTGTTTATCTTCGTCTGTGAATGACATTATGCCTCCTTTGTGTCTCGGCGTTCCTTAACCCATCGCCCTAAAGTTGCATAGGCAACCTTATAGCCCTTAGCCTTAAGTTCCCTTTGGATAGTCGGAATCCCATATCCTTTGGCAATAAACTCATTCAGAGAGGCTAAAAAACGGGGGTCACCTTTGAAAGTGATACGATTGGGACTTGCAGGGGGTGTAGAAATAGGGGTTGCATGACTTTTCATAGCTAAGTGATACGATTGAGATTCGAATTCCGACTGAAATTCCTTTATAGCTTGGAGCACCATATCAACATTTTCCCCGTCAATTCTCCTGCTCTTTAAGTAAGGTATAACTTCATCTGTCTTGCCTAACTGAACTCCCTCTAAATTATCCCCAACAATCGAAGCATAACCATTAGAATCACAATATACCAGTCCATACCAGGAGTCTTTCCCGTATCTTGGTTTTTCCCTTTCAGCCTTCGGTTTGATAGGCTTGGGCTGGTTTGATAATTCCTCCCTGGCCTTTTCTATGTCCTGTCTAGTGACTCTAATACGCCTTGTTTTTATTGCTTGTTTAATCATCTTTTACCTCATTCAATTTAACCCCCGTGAAAGGGCAAGCTCCTGTCCCTTTTGGGTTAGCGAAACATATATAGTCCATCCTCCCCATTCGTTTTTTGCTCTCCACCTTTGAATCAATCCCTGAGCTGACAAATTTCTCCAACTGCGGTGATAAGCTACTGAAAATTTAGGGCTTATCCTATCTCCATACGAGGGGCTTGCTGCAATTTCTAAAGCGTGAAATTTATGCCTTATCTCAGTCATAGCTTTAGCTGCTTCAAGGTCTTGCTTACATTGCTCTTCAAATAGCCTATGGTCATGTTCAAGCCACTTTTGTTCCCGCATTTCAACAGTTTCAATGCTACTTGGGCCGTATGCCTTAGCAACTTGCCATATAAGCCCGACTCTATTGTATCCGTCTGGGTAGATACTAACCAGCACCTTGAGAATTGCTTTTTGTAGCTGGCTTAATCTCTTATTGTTAATTTCGCCATTCTTAACATTAAGACAGTTATTCATTTAACACCCTGTTAATCACTTTTATATCGCCATTCGCTAAATTCAAAGTGGACTCCATTCCTTAATGTGAAGTCGCAAGTTTTTCCTTTGAGCGGGTTGTTGGGATTCTTCGGTGTTTTTGCTTTGTAGGCATAGGCTGTTTTCATATTCATCGAGATATACAGTCTCGGCAACTGAGCACTAAATCCCCTTCCCCTCGCCAGCATCCTTGCATCGTCTTTTTGTAAGAATATAACGGCCACTCCCCCACCGATAGCATCGTGAATAGCTTGCTGCTCTTCCGATATTCGGTAGAAGGGGTCGCCGACATCAATGTAGTCAAATATGCTCAGAATGCCAGGACGTATTTTCTGCAAGTAGCCAGGTTGAATAACCCTGGCGTTGAAATTCCAATCGTCAATATACTTGGTAGGCTCGATGTTCTGAAGTCTCTCGTTTAGCTCTTCAGCCGATAGTTCATTTGTCCAATAATCAATAGCCCATTGATCGTCATTGTTCCTTATGATATTCACGGCCAGAGCTGTCTTGCCACTATCGGTAACGCCAGCAAAGTTGAGCAAGTTCCCCGGATATACACTGAAGTGATTGTGAATGTCGAATGGTAGCCATAGGTCTAGGGGCTTGCCTAGAGCTGCAACCTTGTAGTTAATAACATCGTTTTGGCTTATCTGCCTATATTTCTTTCCATCCGTAGGGTGTTTCTCAATCTCCCCCTTCTCGTTTTCCAGATAGTCTAGCAATCGCCACCGGTAACGCTTATCTTCAGGTGCAGATACTCCAAGCTCATAATCTAGTGTTCTTACTTCCCAATACCTAAATCCCTGAGAACTCACAAACCGCCTGACATCATCAATTCCAAAGTTGTGACTTCTTTGTGACTTTTTTGTGACTTCTGAACTTAAATTCTCGCTTAAAACACAGTCTCTATTACTATTATATTCGTTAGTAGTAAGAGTCTTTAACGAAGGGAAATCTTCTTGAGAATGTCCCTGTTCTAGCCACTCTGTTATGTCCTTAGCGGTTTGGGGCACTTCTACTACTGCCAGGCTTCCAGCCGTGCCTTCTAGCGACTCTAAGACACCAATGGCGTGTTTTCTGCCCTCATTGTCGTTGTCGGGAACGATTATTACTTTAGCCCTGGATAGCATCTTGGAGTATTCTGGCTTCCACTTGCCCGCTCCAAACGGGTTTGTAGTAGCGATAAGCCCTAACGCCCAGAGGCTATCACAGTCCCTTTCGCCTTCCGTGATATAAATATTATCCCCTTTGGCTATAGCTCTCTTGATGTCGGGTAAATGGTATATGACTGGCTTGATGCCCTGGATATTCCATGCCCAATCGCCGTTACTATCAGGTCTGCGAGCCTTGAAGGTTTTAGGTTTGTAACGAACTACCTCAAATAGAAGCTGCCCGTTTTCATCGTGATATGGATAGGTAGTCTCTATTGTGGGTGTTGGGGAATCAGACAAGAATAGGTCGCCTTCGGACAAGTCAAGTTTGGTGAGTATTTGTGAAGTCTGGCAACCTGCTTTACAGTGGAGCAATACTTTATGGTTGTCCAGGCTAACTGATAGTGAAGGGTCGTGATCATCATGGGCAGGGCACAGGACATTGTAACCATTCTTGATTCTCTGGCGTGGCTTTGCGGGAAACAGGTCAAGGAATTGGTCAAGGTTCTCGAATTTACTCATTGACTACCCCCTTTCCTTGCCTTCGCTTCCGCCGGCATTCACTGCAACGTTTGGGTAGATTCAGTTTGCGGTCAGAATAGAATTGCCTTTCGCCAACGGTAAGGATAAAGCCAGCACCACAATCACAGCACTTGATGATTTGGTCGTCTGGATTCTCTCTTTGAGGATTTCTCTCCATTTTCTTTTCTCTCCTGTAAAAGTGTTAACATTCTCTAACAATATCAATTCGACTTTGTTAAGGATTCTCAGAGTCCTTAGTGGGTATGACGGTAATGGGTATGACGGCAATTTGTTGCGTGCTTGCCTCTTGGGGTTCGGCTAAACTCTTCTGTGCTTGCTCCTGAAGGGCTAATAGAACTTTAGACGGCCCAATCTCTAGCACATCACGCCTCCCCCACAGCTCAGGGTTCTTACGTTCTGCTCTCCAAGCATTAGCCATCCAGTATTGAGGCTTCTTTCCCGCTTTATCTATCCTAGCAATCGTCTCTGCCTGTGCCTTAGCTTCAGCCCTTTTTAATTCCTGAAGAAACTGCATGTATATCTCATCGTCCTCCCCTTTAGGGTTTTCGCCTCTTGCCACCCAATCATAATAAGCTCTTTCACTAATACCAGCAGCCATACAGGCTGTTTTGATATAGTTACCATTCTTGATATATTTAACAATAGTACCCCTGGTATTCTCATCCAGTATTTTAGATTTTCTACCCATAATAAGTTCTCCTTTTCTTAGCTTATAAGTCCTGTCATACTAGCTTGACAGAATCGTAGAGTAGTGTTAGTCTATTAGTATGAACCAGTTACCTGAAAGGCTGTTTGTTATAAGCCTATTGCCTTTTGCCTTGCTACTTCCACCTGATACAGATACTTGGGGACGGAAGATATGGGCAGGAATAGGCTACCCCATTGCACTATGTCTTTCGCCACTTGGTATATTTGCTGCGATTCTTTACTGCGTAGTTAAATTCTTTTATCGGGGATTCGGTATAAAAGACTTAAAGGCTAAAACCGAGGAATCTAGCTTCCTGATATAGCATCGGGATACAGGTTAATAAGTTCCTGTTTTTGTTCATCGGTAAGCTCATTCCAATTCTTATCAAAGTGAGCCTGAGCGATAACATTACGCACAGTCTTTTCAGCTAGTTCTCTATCTTTCCCTCGCTGCAATTCCTTGCGTTTTTCAGTAACGTAATCCTGATTCTGATATACGAAGAGACTCAACCAATCCCTTTCACCTTCTGCTATATCCATAAGCTGCTTGACAATAGCGATTGTCCTTGCAGGGTTAATGGCATACCATCCCTTTCTTATTGTTGCCATATCACCCGTAGCTGCACCAGCGACTATATTCGCTATACCCCCAGGCCATGTCAAGCCAGGGAGATTGCCACTCATAATATCTGCTAGGCTCTGTAGGGACATTGCACCAGAATATAACATTGCCCTGACTCGTGTTTTCCTTTGCACAGCATATAATGCCCCGGTTAATGCCAAGAACGTCAATACTTGAGGATTGAAAACTGGCTTGGCTTTTGGTGGCTCTTTACCAGTAGCCTTAGCATAATCCGTATAAACTCTAGGTGGTGTTCCCTTGAACCAGCGTGTCGCTAATTCCACAAAGTTTGTCGGCCAAGTAGTTAAAACTCCTAATACACGCCCTGGAGCAGTTTGCGTCCACATAGCACCCCCCATCTTCGTATAAACATATTGTGTTCTTTCGGCAACCTCATCACCCCTTTTAATAGCCCAACTACGGGGTAATCCATTGGCTTTAGCCTCAGCGTATCCTGCCAAGAAAGCATCGCTAACATTCTGTCTATCGGCTTGCCTGAATAGAAATAAAGCCTTATCTTGAATTGATTGAGCGTAATGGCTAACAAAAGCCTTATCCACGCCTGGCAAGTAGCCTATCTTACGACTTCGTAAGACTGTTGATTCCCTTAGAGCATTCTTGCCCTCCTCCGTAAAACGCAATCCTATTCCCTTAGCAAGATATTCTGGCCCGACTTCAGCCAGAGTTAATCCATGCTGTGATAGATTTTTAAGGGCAGATGCAGGACGAGCACCAAGCCATGCTGTGTAATACCAACCAGTCATTCTATACGCCATTATTCCAGCAGTATTCCCAGAAGGAAATAACAAATCTGCTACCTTTTTCCCACCTGGGAGTTTTCTAATATGCTTGGTCAATTCTCTTAGGTTTTGGTTTAGAGCTTGGTCAGTTTCAGTAGGTCGTCCTGTTAGTCGAGTAGTATATTCCCGTAACGCCTTTACAGCTCTAGGCTCTAAGTATCTCTCGTAAATCCTGATACGCTTAATTAGGGGTTCATAGTAATACTTCTTTAAGGCTCGTGCCTGATATGCTTCAGCAGCCCTGAATGGATCTTCAACCAAGCCCGCAGTCCTGCCTAATCGCTCTTGAAGATAAGGCATGAATACTGTCTTGGGGGAGATAAAGTTAAATGCCCTCACTAGCTCAAGGTCTAGGGGATGCTTCTCTTTTAATTGTTGCGTCATGTCGGCTTCAAAGATATGAGTAATATAGTTTCCCCTTCTCCTTATCGAAGGTAGTTCTAGTTTGTCAGCCCAATCATCAAAGTATTGCTTGAACCATGTTACAGCTCGTTGCTCATTGGCTGTTAAATCAACCTTTTTTGCTGGATTCTCTATAGCCTGAAAGACAATAGCCCGCCTATCCCTTGGGACTAATTTCTCAATTTCCTTTAATCCTTTAGCAAAGGCTGTCCTTGCCTCATTCATAAGAACTTCGGTAAAGATAGTAGGCTCATATATTTCGTGATATAAACCTATCTTTTCCCAAACTGCACGAGCTGGTCTCAATCCCTCTAATAATCCAATATCCTGTAGTGTGGGGATTTTATCAATGAAATTCTCACTTAAAGGAAGTATCTCGTTAAGAATCCTCTCAGCACTCGGGATTCTCGGAGGTCTGCCATATTTAGCTGCGGGTAAGCGAATTATCACATCATTAAGTAGAGAAACTTCCCCGGCCGTCATTTCATCAATGTTACCCTTTCCCACTGTGGTTTTAGCCAGCTTCTTGAACTCAGGTGTTAATTGCCCGTCCTTAGTTATTAGTAATCTCCCCTTAGCAATCTCTATCATCCCCTGCTTTTGGTCTAATGTAGATGGTGAGGTAAAAGCAGGCAATCCCTCTGTCGTTGCAACGGTTTCAGTAGGATAAATCCCTCGTTCTCCTAGTGTGGTAGTTCCCCATTCGGTAGAAGTTCCTGTTTCTTGTAGGACTCTATTAGCTATTTCAAATAGTGGCCCTGTTGTAGTATCTCCTGTGCTACCATTAACTTTCTGCTTTATTGCGTCTAGCTCCCCCAATGTGCCTTCAAGAATGGCTATATCGGCACGGGTCTCCGCCATTATAGCTTTCATATCCTGGGCACGTTCAATTAAGTTCTTGAGGTATTCATCAGGATTCACTCCAGCAGCACGGGCAATAGGTTCTAGCTTTAATTCTTGGGCTATTTCGTCAAGAGCATATTCCCACCTAACCCTTTTACCATCAGGTGTTAATATCTCCTTCTTCGGCTCTCTGCCCCAATATTTCTTGTATCGCCCTTTAGTGATATAAGCAAGTTCGCCCTCTGCCATCTTAGCAGTAGGGATTATCTCTATCATCTTGACTATTCTAGGGGATAATTCCGCCTGCAATGCTTCTAGGGTAGCTCTGCCCTCATCTATCCTGTTTGAGACCTGTTCATATTTTAAGTCCAATCCTTCTAATACCTGAGTGGCATCATCACGGCTTAACTCGCCTGCTACCCCTCGTAATTGTTGGAGCTTGGCGTAATCCTCCATGCTGGCTGTAACTGGCTTCCCAATACTCTTTTGAGAGACTACCTTTTGTGGCACTCCCATCATGCCAGCCTGTTCACCCACAATTGGTGCAGTTGGGACTTCGGGGGTTACAGGAGCGACTTCGGGTGCGGTAGGTTCTACTGCGGGGGTAACTTCAGGTCTTTTAACATAGTATCCCTGCAATGATGTGCTTTTCTCAAAGCCCATTGCCTCTAATTGTCGTATCTGAATTACAGTCTTAGGTCGGCTTACAAGCCAGCCACCCTCCAGCCATTTCTTAACAAGGGATTGCGTTGATGTGGTTACTTGGGCAGGGACTTGGGTTGCAGCCACTCCAGTAGCAGCCGTAGCACTAGGTGGGATAGTTGGGGGAACTCCGCTAGACGGAACTGCTATTGGACCGCCAGCTTGAGTAGGTGGAGTTACTGGCGGGGGAGTAGTTGCCGGTGGTACTTGTGTGGGTGTTCCTGATGTGAGCAAGCCTGCTATCCTGTTAATGTCGGGGTGTTCCCCTCTTAATCTCCAATCCAAAACAGTCTGTAATCCCCGATGAATGTTGCTGCTGCTTGTTTGGGCTTCGAGTAATAATTGCCTCAAAGCAGTAAGGTCTTGTGCCTTTCGTAAAGCCATTTGGGTTTGCCCAGTTTCTTGAAGGTGTTGCAATGCCAATTCAGCATTTTTAATCTGCTCGCCTATTCTTATGGCTTGCTGCTCATATAAGTATGCTTTCCCAAGTTCCTGTGTGATGGCATTAAAACTTCCAAGAGCCTGCTTCCCTCCCACCTCACCAAGCCTCCCTGCTTGAAACGCATTATAAATCTCCTGATAGCCACTTGTTTGCTGGTATGCCCTCCATAACTTTAGTTCTGAGATTGTTAGATAGCGTGGTTTAGGGGCTTGGTATATGGGTATAGGTTGGTTAGTCTTAGGGTCGAATAGAACCGTTTGTAAGTTACCTTTATCCCCTGGCACTACAATTTTCCCTGGCTTGGGAAGCCCCGTGAGACTACTGGGTAACCTATTAAATAAACTGGCTAATGGACGCTGGAATATTTGGGCTAGGGCTGTAACTCCTGCTTGGAGCATATAGGCAAAAGTCCCCACTAAACCAATAACCCCCAATATTTCAACGATCGCAGGAGCAACTTCACCCGTTTTTGAGTCTATTCTCCTCCTGGTAAGGAAATTCATTATTGCACCATACACAGGAACGTCCAATTCCCCGTAACCCGCAGCGTACTGAGGGTTAGCTTCGTATGCTTTCTTTATAAAATAACTACGCAAATACTCAATGGTTTTATCATCAAATTCATTTGTTTCTAGGTTTACCCCGCCAATCTTTTCACCACTTGCATAAACATCAACATCTCCAGTAGGACTAAACCCGAAGGTTAGGCCAATGCCTGTATCTAGAGCAGCTTGGCTGGGTGTTATTATTGTTGCGACTTTAGTTTCAGGGTTATATTTATAATATCTTGGTGTGGGTTCATCGCCCCTACTAATATCTGCCTGCTCTAATTCTTGAATTATTTGTTGCGTCCGCTCTTCACTTTCTATATTGTATTGATAAGTGTGTGATTCTCCCCCTGAACCTCCAATCCCAACATTCCAAGGATATATAGTGAATGATTCTGGCTTGCTTGGGATAGCCCCAATTCTCTCCATGCTCTCTGTCATACTAGAGGGTTGATACTCATAATCAGTTAGTCCTGGGATTGGCTGAATTGGAGTACGGGGTTTATCCCATAGGGTGCTCCACCCTGTTGCTGGAGGTCGGTCATATTTAATCTCCTCTTGCTCGACAGGCTGTGGTGGGCCATATTCTTCAGGATAGCGTTCCGCTAAAAGCTCTTGAGTCTTAGCTTCTATCATCGCTTGTTTTTTGTCTGGGTCATAATCTTTAGCCCAATTCCCTCCCTCTTGACTCACTTCCCATTTAACCCAATCTTCAGCATCTTCCCTAACCTTCGCTTCTCTATCTGCTTGACTAGCCCTTCTAGCTAGTTCTGCATACTCTTGTGCCCAAATTCCACCAGAACGAATCTGGTAACTGATGTTAGATTCGCTAA
>DATKVL010000241.1:0-3107 GCA_035530115.1 Dehalococcoidia bacterium
CTTGAAGGCTGCACAGGAACGAGGTGTACCTAAAGAAGAGCTTACCACTCTACATAAGAGGATAGACGATATGCAAGAATGGTACGCAACGGTATCGGATGACCTTGCACGGCGTATTAGCGGTGAAGAGGATGAATCCAAGCCAGTGCGGAAAACCTACAGCCAGCAATTAGAGGACAAAAGGAAGGAAGCTAAACCCAAAGAGGACACCAAGCTAGACCCCGATGTCCAAAAGTTTATCAATTACATACACAGCCAGGAGCTTGAATATGACAACCCTTTAGTGCAGGAGGCTGTTGCCGATGAAAGAACTCCACAGGAGGCTCTGAAATATCTAAAGGATAAAGCCAAAGGTCAAACCCAGGCTGAAGTTGATAAGTTGGCAGATGAAAAGGCTAAAACCTTGTTAGAGCAGAAGCTCAAGGATTTAGGCTACACCGTTTCTGGTGCTAGTGGGCCAAGTGCCCCTGCATCAACATGGCGGGAAAAAACCCCTGAAGAAAAACTTCTCCTCGGAGTCTCTGGGAAAAAATAAACTAAAAAGGAAAACAAAAAATGGCTTATACATTAGCGGAAGGAGCAAAACTTTCCAATGACGTGTTGCAAGCAGGTGTAATTGAACTGTTTGTGCGAGACGACCCCATTTTGGAACAGATGCCCTTTATAGACATTGTGGGTAATGGACTTACCTATAACGTGGAAACTACTGAACCCACAGCCAAATTCTATGATGTGGGGGACACATGGGTAGAAGGCACTGGCACTGTTACTCCGACTACTGCGGTTCTGAGAATTCTTGGTGGAGATGCCGACCTGGACAACTTTGTTAAAGCTACTCGGTCTAATGTCAATGATTTGAAGGCTGAGATGATTGCAGCCAAGGTGAAGGCTCTGAGATACCAATTCCTAACAACCTTCCTTTATGGCTACAATACAGGCTCTCCTAAAGAGTTCGATGGGATGCACAAGCTAATCAACAGTGCAACCTACAATACCGTTCCCGTTGGTACGGCAGATGCCACACCTACAGCCCTTAAACTGGCAAAAGTGGAAGAAGCTATAGATATGATTAAGGGTTGGAAACCTGAGTTGATGGTGATGAGCAAGCTGATGAGACGCTACATCAACGCATATCTATTGGCTGCTGGTGGAATTTCCTATGACGATAGAGCCAATAAACGTGTGCAAACACTCTTTGGTATTCCTGTCGGTGCGAGTGATTATATCAGTAACCTTGAGAATGTGGCTCAGGACTTTACTGACCCCGCCTTTCACGGTTACGAACCAACTACTCCTGCTGTTGCCAGCACTGCAACCAGTATCTTCATTTTCTCTTTTGACCCGAAGGCTGCTTGCGGTTGCCAGAATGGCACAATCACTACCGTTCCCTTGGGCGATTTGGAAACCAAGGATGCCTCTCGTTTCAGGATTAAGTGGTATGTTAGCTGTATGCTGCAATCCATCATATCCTGCTCGAAGGTAACTGGTATTGACCCTGACGGTGCGGTGGGTGCGTAATAGTAAAATCTGACGCTTCGGGCAATGGCGTTTGAATACATTGCCCCACTTTGGTCGAGCAAGTAAATTGTATAAAGGAATAAATCTCAATTTAGGAGAATAAAAATGGCAAGAACATTTCCAACTTTAGGATTGTCACCATGTGATTTCTATGATGGTGTTTTAGCAAGACCGCTTGGCTACTTTGAGGCGGCAACTTCCACAGCAGACATGAAGATGGTTCATCTTATCTTCACCTCTTCGGCTGTTACTGGCACTGCACGGGCTGAATACTCATTCCTAACCCTTAGCGGTGTATCAGCAGGTGGGGGAGAGTCAATTCGTGGTAGAACGGCGGTTACTGCTGCTGTAGGTGGTGGAGTTCATGGTGGACATTTCGGTCTTGAGATTGGCACTGGTGGTTCTATCACTGGTCTTGGCGTAGGGTGTCGAGCTACCTTTATGATACCTAACTCCGCAATGACTGGAGGGACAGTTTGTGGTGGCATGAGTGAACTTTTCGCTGAGGGTACTAGCTCTGATATTAGTGGCACTACTGCTCATTCCATTCACAGGTTTGAGCTAAGTGGTAATTCGACAGGTAGGGCAACAGCTCAGAATGTGTTTGAGTTTGCTAACTTGACCACAGGAACTGGTGCGACTGTTATGCTGAATACCGCCGCAGATGCAGATGCTTCCACAGATGGGTTAAGGGTGATTATCAATGGTACACCCTATTGGATACTCCTATCATCTGTTGCGCCATCATAAGCAAGAGCCTTCTGAGGGGTTGGGCTTTAACTAGCCCCTCAAATAAACTCAATAGGAGAGAATAAATGGCTGACAAAATATCAAAACAATTAACTATGGGGGAAAGGTTTGTTCTTTTGAACAATCTTCCCAAAGAAGGTGATTTAGTAACCTTCAAGATTCTAAGGAAGCTAAGAGAAACATTAGCTCCAAGCGAAACAGAGATTAAAGAGTATAGTTTCAAAAACAGCTTCCGATGCACTCACAAAGAATACGATGAGAAGGGCAAGGCGTTTCAATGCGAGGTAGATGAAGAGGCTGCCGAATCTCCCCCTAAATGCCATATCCATGATGTCCTTATGCAACCAACAGGAAGGGTATCATGGAGCACTGAAAAGTGGACTACGGAAAAAGAGGTATGGTTTGGGACTAAGGCAAATCAGATAATTGTTGATGCCCTGAAGAAAGTAAGCGAGGAAGATAAGAAAGTAAACGATGACATTATCGCAAGCCTTTGCGAGAAGTTCATCGAAGGAGGAGAGGCAGAATGAGACAGATTTCGATAAGTAAGTTAAAGCAATTAACAGCTCAAGAGATTAAAGATGGCGGATGCTTTGAGATAGTGGCGGATAGTGAACACGTGGCTTTTGTGATTGTGGGAGCGATAAGTTTGATGAAAGACAAGATTCGGGCTAGTGCGTCTCAGATTGATGCAGCAAGAGGGAAATAATATGAAAAGGCGAGGGATATTAACCATTTCACCAGAACTGTTATTTCAATTACTGGGGCTTAAGGGTGCTAGTTTATTAGATGCAAAGGTTAATCACTTTAGGTCTGGTAGCTTAGATATGGTTATTGAA
>DATKVL010000242.1:0-1013 GCA_035530115.1 Dehalococcoidia bacterium
GGAGAAAATAATGAATACTAGGGAGCAGCAACTGGAAATGATTACCGACTGTGAAAATCGTAGTGAACATCTGTCTGACTATGATGCAAGAGCTATAGATGATTTTTCACATTATATGGACAGAGGTGGTTTTCTGTCTGAGAAGCAGGATGACCTGTTGGACAAAATCTGGAACAAGGTAACTGAGAAAGGATGTAGATTATGAGCACTGAAATGAATCCATGGCACCCGATGTCTGATCCTGTTGATCTGAAGCATATGGGTAAACTGTGTGAAGAAACTGGTGAGCTAACACAAGTAGCAGCACGTTGCATTATTCAAGGTATTGACACTTGTGATCCTGTCACTAAAAAACTAAACCGTGACTGGATTGAAGATGAGGTTGCTGATGTGATTGCCAACGTTGAGTTAGTAGTGGAGCACTTCAAACTTAGTGAGCGAAAAATTGTACAACGTGTAAAGAAGAAGAAAGCTCAACTCAGAACATGGCACTTAATGGCATGAAACCAATTCACGTAGCCGGTCTGGATGTAGCCTTTGCAAACTTTGGTATGGCAAGGGCAGAGATACATCCTGATGGTATCAGGAATCTTGATTACACACGTGTGATTGTCACTGATCTTAGATTGATAACCACTGAAGGACTCAACAAGAAGTTAGTGCGTAAAAGCAGTGATGATCTTCGCAGAGCAAGAGAGTTACTTGAACCATTGAAAACTTTCTGTCTTGGTAGAGTTGGTATTGCATTTGCTGAAGTACCCAGTGGATCGCAACAGGCAAGATCAAGTTGGGGACTGGGAATATCAGTGGGTGTGTTGGCATCATGCCCAGTGCCTGTGATTCAAGTGTCACAGCTTGAGGTGAAGATGGCCACAGTGGGCAAGAAGACTGCAAGCAAGGCTGAGATGATAGAGTGGGCAGTGAGCATGCATCCAGATGCACAGTGGTTACGTCACAACAAGAAACTGGTGGGTGCAAATGAACACTTGGCAGATGCAGTAGCAACTATCTAT
>DATKVL010000243.1:0-4643 GCA_035530115.1 Dehalococcoidia bacterium
ATAGTATTGAAAATTGTTGCGCGTAATCAAGGCGAGCTAATGGGTGACTCCATTGATTTACACCCAATATTGAGGGATAACCAATAACACACCCATTCACACCCAAAAAGAAACGCGAATTCGCTGATCTGGTCGAGAAGGTTGCCCCACGCCGACTGGGAAGGGTGGACGGAGCAGTGGTTACGAGATTGTTTGGTGGTGCTCGTGTTCTATTTTTTCGCCAGATATCAATAAGTGACGATGTTTGAAAAATAAATCGAAGCTGAGCTAACCCGTTTGATTCTCCGTTTTAGACGAGGTTACAACACTGTGTTAATCATATGCCCCGGAATGGATCACGATGGCGGTAGCGTAACCCGATGACCAAACGTATAATTCACGTCCTATGAGAGCACCTACCGCAAAGCAAAAATCCATGCAGCAAGGCAAATTTCGCCTGATAGACCTGTTTTCAGGGGCTGGAGGGATGACTCTCGGATTCGCTGATGAAAGGTTTTTTGGCGGTTTCGAATGTGTTCTGTCTGTGGACAACGACGCCGCAGCAATGGCGACCCACAAAGCGGCATATGCCGCTCCTGATGTTGTTGGTAACATCGAGGATTGGCTCCAATCAAATCCAGTCATTCCGCAAGCCGATATCGTGATTGGCGGACCACCATGCCAAGGCTTCAGCCTACTCAACAAAAATAGAGTTGGGGATGGCCGGCGTGCCTTGTGGGAACCTTATATGGACGTCGTCGGACTTTGTGGGGCGACCATGTTCGTAATGGAAAACGTTCCCGAAATGTTGCGCTCTCACGAATTCAAGGACATTGCCAAGCGAGCCAAAAAGATGGGGTTTAGTATCATCTTTGACGTGGTGAATGCCGCCGATTATGGGGCGCCACAGACAAGGAAAAGGGCCATCGTTATCGGCTGGAAGAAAGGTTTGGTCGGTGTACCGACATTGCCTGAGCAAACACACTCGAAAGATGGGGAAAATTTTCCCGCTTGGCGCACCGTTCGCGATGTAATTGCAGACTTGCCTGACCCTAAGGGAGTTGAAATACGCAATTGTCAGCCTCCCCTCAATCTTCATTTTGGACGGTCGCCAACTAAAACCAGCCTTGCACGCTATCGTGCCGTTCCTCCTGGCGGCAATCGTTTTGACCTGCAACGGAATGCGCCAGAAATAACGCCAGCGTGCTGGATTCGTAAGATTTCTGGTGGAACCGACCTGTTCGGACGCCTCTGGTGGGACAGACCCAGCGTGACGATTCGGACGGAATTTTTCAAGCCAGAAAAAGGGCGTTATCTGCACCCCGAAAAACACCGCCCAATTACCCATCGTGAAGCTGCGCGCATTATGGGTTTTCCAGATGATTTTCCATTCATCGGTTCGAAGACGGAAATCGCACGTCAGATTGGCAACGCTGTTCCGCCCCCGTTGGCGGGAGCCATCGCCAAGGTTATCTATAAGGCTCTTTCTGCCAAGGTATTGACCAAGATGGCGGCGTAGCCATGGCTGATGTCCTGACCCCCGAGCAACGTAAGCGTTGCATGAGTCGTATCAGGAATAGAAACACGGACATTGAGCTCGTTTTCCGGAAGGCTTTATGGGCAGTCGGCTTGCGTTATCGACTCAATGTCAGAATTGTAGGCAAGCCTGACATTGTTTTCGCTGGCAAAAAGATCGCCGTTTTCGTTGATGGGTGCTACTGGCATGGATGCCCCGAACACGGTCAGATTCCAAGGACCAATGAAATATTTTGGCGGGAGAAGATAGGCAGAAACGTCGCTCACGATGCTGCCATCAATGTTTCCCTTGTAACTGCTGGGTGGCATGTTTTAAGATTCTGGCAGCATGAAATCAAGCGGGATTTGGCTGGTTGTGTTCGAAGGGTCGAACAAGCCCTGATTCTGGCAATCAAGGAACAAAAAATGGCTCGACGTTCTCAGCAGAAAGACCCTGAATCGCTTCGCAAGGAGTTGCTCGAACTCATTCGGAATTTTGAGACCGAATTGAAGAATGACGATCTTCGAAGAAAGGTTCTGGCCCTCGTGCCGGCTCACCATATCCTTCGAGACTTGGGGAGTTCGTTAATCCCCGAAACCGCAGCATCCGCACGTGATCGCATTATTCTCTATTTGATCAAATACCCACGTCAGGTCATCCAGGGTGATGAACTAATGGTTATTTCTGGTATTGGCGAATGGGCTAGGCGTGTCCGTGAACTGCGCGTCCAATTCGGTTGGAATATCGCAACGGGTGTGACCGCAAAAGAAATGCTCGAAGAAGGTGAATTCGACTTGTCCGAGTTTGGCGTTGAAAAGTTGAGTCCCGATAATTATGTCCTCTTGGATGAAAATCAGGACAAAAATGCCGCCTTCCGTTGGTGCAGGGCAAACGAAATTCGCAAGAAAAAAATGGCGGTCAAGGACAAAATTCTTGAATTCATGCTGGATAACGTTGGCACGCCCGTGACGGGTGAAGAACTTCGCTATGTTGCCAACGACAAGACGGAATGGGCGAGGCGGGTTCGCGAACTTCGCACCGAAGAAGGTTGGGCGGTCGCAACCAAAAATATGGGGCGCCCGGATTTGGCGATAGGGGTATATCTCCTTGAAGACACTCATCAAGCGCCGCCGCATGACCGCAAGATTCCCGATGACGTAAGGCGTGCCGTTCTCGTCAGAGATGGATATTCATGTCAGCACTGTGCGTGGAATCATACGAAGTGGAACAAGGCAGACCCAAGGCATCTTGAACTGCACCACAAAGTTCATCATGCGAAGGGCGGTAAAAATACGGAAGTTAACCTAATTACCCTTTGCACGGTTTGCCACGACAAGGTTCACCGCGAAGAGAAGTAACCGACTCAAAGCATAGGTTAAAACATTGGGGCCGGCTCGCGTACCAGTCCGCTGTCGCCAAGGTCGATGTTCTCGGCGCGGGTTTCGTCATTCATTATGCAACGTTCCCATAAGGTGCAAATTTATTGCTATCCCTGGTAAGCAACTGCATCAGCTTCGGGTGGATGAACAGCTTTTCCTTCGCTACGGCCACCTCGGCCAGCACGCCGATTTCCACCAACTGCTTCAGGTACTGCGATGCGGTTTGCCGTTTCGCGATGCCTGCTTCAGTCAGGCTGCCGATCCGGCAATACGGCAGTTCGAATATCAGGTTCACCAGCTCATGGCTGTAAATCTTGGGCAATCTGCCGCGCACATATTCCGTCGTGTGCTCCGACAATGCCCGGATCGCCGCGATTTTCGCCGTCGTCCAGATTGCCGTTTCTTCCACGCCCTTGATGATGTAAAGCAACCACGGCTCCCAAGCTTGTTCGCAGGTTACCTGCAACAACAAGTGGTAGTAATCCGTCTTGTTCTGGATGATGTAACGGCTCAGATACAAGATCGGCAGGGCCAGCAAATTTTCCTGAATCAGGAACAGGCTGTTCAACACCCGCCCCGTTCTGCCATTGCCATCCGTGAACGGGTGAATTGCCTCGAACTGATAATGCCCCATCGCCATGCGAACCAGCGGGTCGAGTGACGTTTCGTTGTGCAAAAACCGCTCCCAGTTTGCCAGTAAATCCCGCAACAATGGCTCTCCTTCGGGTGGCGTGTAGATGATCTCGCCCGTCGCATCATTGCCCAGCGCGGTGCCCGGCGTGCGGCGCACTGTCATCTCAACGCCCTTGATGCGGGTGCATATCTGCTCTGCGGTGCGAGTGGTGAGCGGGCATTTCTGGAGTGCCTTGAACCCTTCGAATAACGCATGGCTGTAGCGCAGGGCTTCCTTGGTGGCGGGGTCTGCCTGTTCCTCGTTACGCAGATGCCGGAACAACTGGTCTGTGGTCGTGACGATATTTTCGATTTCTGAACTGGCACGCGCTTCGAGCAACGGCAGCGAATTGATGAGCACGGCCTGATTGGGGATCAGTTCCGCCGCCTGCTTGAGTTCGGCCAAGGCCGCACGCGCGGTAATGCACTGTTTCAGCACCGCATGCGTTTCAATCTCCACCTTGGGCGGCAGGGCAGGGAGTGCATTGTAGGGCTGATCCGGTTTCCAGTTTTTCGCGCTCATGTTTATATTCCATGATTTTTTCGACACAACCGCAGTCTATGTCGATGCCATCGACACGTCAACAAGATGTGTCGATATTTTTTGGTTTAATCGACATAATGCGCCGATGTGTCGATGGCATCGACATGTAAAGAAAACGGCATTTTCTTATCACGTCGCAGGTCATGTATTTAAAAAATGGCAATTTTTTATCACAACGCTCCGCTGAAAATTTGGTGCTGCAGGGGGCATTTAGTTCGTCGAGGGCGGCGAGCTTGTACTGGCAGAAGGATTATAGACACAGGGCTTCGGCCCTGTTTACAGGGACGCAATGTGTCGGGTTGTTCGTAAATAGGGGGCGTAGCCCGATTAACCCAGATCGTCAGGGCTGCTCTACTTTTCGCCATACCAGCGTGCGATTGTTGGCAGGCATGGCGATGTCCTGCAGCAAGATCATGCCCTGATTTTCGGCAAGCTGGTTGATGGCCTCGAAATCCCGCACGCCGCTTTCCGGGTCGCGTGCCTTGAGCCAGGCGTCGAAACGCGCGTTGCTTTCCGAGGTAAAAGCCCCGCCATAGTTGAATGGACCATACAG
>DATKVL010000244.1:0-20202 GCA_035530115.1 Dehalococcoidia bacterium
TCATCGACATAGCCTCTCTCCGCAGCGCGGTAAGGGTTTTCGTACATTTCTGAGAATTCCTTTATCCTTTGTGCTTGCACTTCATCAGGCTTATCCGCCTCCCTTATTTCTCTGGCGAAGATAACGCTGGCAGCAGTTTCAGCACCGACAATGGTAATTCGGGCGGTAGGCCAGGCAAAGACAAAATCAGCCCCTATAGCTTTGTCCAGCATGCCGTAGTGAGCGCCGGCATAAGACTTTCTAATTATAATTGCAATCAGGGGCACGGTAGCGTCAGCCCAGGCAAAAAGCAGCTTGGCGCCATGGCGCAGGATTCCGCCCCAATCCTGCTGAGAACCTATCAGATACCCCGGGGAATCATGAAGAGTGACCAAGGGGATGTTAAATAGGTCGCAAAACCTGACAAACCTGGCTCCTTTGTCGGCAGCATCAATATCTATGCAACCAGCCATCCACTTCGGTTGGGTAGCTACTATTCCCACAGGGCGCCCGTTGAAGCGGGCAAAACCTGTGATTATATTCCGGGCGTGGAGTCCCAATGTCTCAAAGAAATGACCCTGGTCAACTATTTTTCTTATAACCTCGTACATATCAAAAGGTTCATATGTATGTTCTGGCAACAGGCTAAGCAAATCCTCCTTCCTTCCCGGGTCATCGTCCGTTTGGATGCGAGGTAGTTTCTCTCTGTTGTTGGAAGGCAAAAAGGACAGAAGTTTCTTGCACTTATCCAGACAATCTGCGTCGTTTTCAGCCACGACGTGCGTTTGCCCTGATTTGATGGCATGGGCTTTGTAGCCGGAAAGTTCCTCGAGGCTGATTTCCTCCCCTGTTTGCGTTTTAACAAAAGCAGGGCCAGCAATGCCCATAAATCCTGTATGCTTCGTTTGAATGAGGAAATCTTGCATTACAGGATGATATGCCTGTCCTCCTAAACAAGGGCCCATAAGCAGGGCTATCTGGGGTATTATCCCCGACGCGAGTATTTGAGCCCTAAACAGCCATCCGTAACTTTCCAGGGTATCTATCCCTTCCTGCAGTCGAGCGCCTCCGGAGTCATTCATACCTACAAATGGCCATCCATTATCCTTGGCAAAATCTACAGCACGAACAAATTTCTTACCATGATATTCGCCAAATGTCCCTGCCATTGCGGTATAATCCTCAGCAGCAACAACGACATGCCTGCCATTAACTTTACCGAAGCCAGTAATTACTCCTTCAGCAGGCACCTCCCTTCGGTCCATGCCAAAAGCAGTCGTCCTATGCTGAACAAACAAACCTATTTCTGTGAAGGTACCAGGGTCGAAGAAATAATCTATCCTCTCCCGGGCCGACATCTGCCCCTTCTTATGGCGCTCTTCAATCGCCTTTGGCCCTCCCATCTGCAAGATGTGTTCTTGCTTTCTCTTCAGTTCCTCTAACTTATCGAGACCTTTGTCAGACTCATCAGCCATAAATTAAACCCCCTTATGATTATAATTCGCAGAGCTTTTTATAATTCCCATTACCTTCGAAGAGGGATTCCTGTACGAAAGGTAATCGCTTATTGCTTAACCCTGCTATCATATGGCATAACCGCCAGCTTTTCAATGCTCCGATTCAGGACTAAGAATAGGAAGACGCAGCCTCTCGACGAATACTGCCATAACACTGGCAATCCAGAAAATATGTCGTGAAGCTGTCCGAAACCTTCTGCAGGGGAGCCCCTTGTGGCTCCCACAGGTTGAGAGGGAACTTTGAAACAAAGCGCATTTTTTACCCCAAGAAATCTATGATTTCTCAGCGCCCTTTATTTTGATGCTACAACCACCTCTGGTGCTAACTGCAAGGCTAGAATCAGAGCTTTGGCTTTGTCCAGGGTTTCCATATATTCAGCTTCCGGATCAGAGTCGTAGATAATGCCACCACCTACCTGAAAATAAGCTTTGCCTTCTTTGATTAAAAAACTGCGGATAACGATATTGATATCCAGGTCCCCATTGAAACTCAGATAACCTATGGAGCCTGTATAGACGCTCCTCTTAGTTGGCTCCAGTTCATCGATAATTTCCATAGCTCGCACCTTAGGAGCGCCAGTAATAGAGCCACCGGGGAAAGTAGCCTTAAGCAGGTCAATATCGCTCTTGCCTCGATGTAACCTGCCCACAATGGTGGAGGTGAGATGAAATACGGTGGGGAAAGTCTCCAGGATAGCTAACTCGGTGACTTTTATCGTGCCATAGCGACAAACTCGCCCTAAATCATTCCTTTCCAAATCAACAATCATCAAGTTTTCTGCGCGGTCTTTGATGCTGTGGGTCAACTCTTGAGACAGTCTCTGGTCTTCAACAGGATCTCTGCCTCGTGGTCTCGTGCCCTTTATCGGTCGCGTCTCTACCAGGTCGCCTTGGACTTTGAGGAACCTTTCGGGAGAGGCACTGACGATGGCTACTCCGGGGAAATTGAGATAGCTGGCAAAAGGGGCGGGGTTAACCCTCCTCAGTCGTTTATAAAGCTCATAGGGCGGAATTTCCAAATCGGCCTCAAACCTTTGAGAGAGATTGACTTGAAAGACATCGCCAGCGGCGATATATTCCCGTACTTTATTTACAGCTTTCATGTATTCCTTGGGAGTAAAATTGGACTTAAGCGTGATTTCCTTGCTTTGTTTGTCATTGTGAGGAGCAGTAGCGACGAAGCAATCTCTAGCGAGAGATTGTTTCGCTTCACTCGCAGTGACTGAATGGCCAGGATAAAGCCAGCTCTTCATCTCTTCAAGTCTCATCCTGGCTCGCTTTAACCTTTGCCCTTCCTCCAGCTCGGGAAAACCTGTGGCAACAAGGTAGGCCCTCCCCTCTAGGTGGTCAAAGGCGAAAATAGCATCATAGAAGGCAAAGTAACACTCAGGGAGTTTAAGGTCATCTATAGCTGTGGATGTCAGGTGTTCGATGAAGTGGCACAGGTCATAGCTAAAATAGCCAACCGCTCCGCCAACGAAAGGCACAGGTGCCGGGCAATAGTCTAATTTATATAACTCCAGCAGCTTGCCTATAGTATCAAAAGGGTTACCATGCTGCACTTCGTGCTCCTGTCCACGAATCAGGGTGATTTCAGAGCCTCGACTGTTCATTACCAGAAAAGGCTCGCTGCCCAAAAAGGAATATCGCCCTAGCCTTTGAGGGTCCATGCCACTGTCTAAAAAGAAGCTATAAGGTCTGTCCTTGATTAGCTCAAAAAGCTCAGGGGCAGTCAAGGGAGTAAAGACTTCTTCGATTAATGGATAGCGATTCTTAATCACCTTATGAACAATACCTACAAGCTTTCTAACACTTTCTTGATGGTGAAGCCAACTTCTGCGGGGGTGGGAGCTATAGTGGCCCCCGCCTGTGACAGAGCCTTTATCTTTTCTGAAGCCTTGCCGGCACTACCGGTAATGATAGCTCCAGCATGTCCCATTCTTTTCCCCGGCGGAGCAGTACTACCAGCGATAAAAGCGACCACAGGTTTAGTCATATTGTGACTGATAAATTCAGCAGCCTCTTGCTCCATAGTGCCGCCTATTTCACCAATAAGAACCACAGCCTTGGTATCCTGGTCTGCCTGAAATAATTTCAAGATGTCTACAAAGGTGCTGCCGGGCAGGGTATCACCACCGATGCCGACACAGGTGGATTGCCCGATTCCCAGGCTGGTGAGCTGGGACACTACGTCATAAGTCAGGGTGCCGCTGCGAGAGATTACCCCCACGCTGCCGGGAAGATGAATTTCCCCCACCATAATCCCAGCCTTACATTTACCCGGGGACATGACTCCCGGGCAATTAGGTCCAATGAGCCGGGTTGATTTACCTTTGAGATAGCGATGCACTTTCACCATGTCTAATACCGGTATGCCCTCAGTTATGCACACAATCAAAGACATGCCAGCGTCAATCGTCTCCAAAATGCCATCTGCGGCAAAGGCAGGAGGCACAAACATGAGACTGGCATTAGCTCCAGTTTCAGCCATGGCTTTCTCTACAGTATTGAACACAGGCACTCCCAAATGTTTACTGCCACCTTTGCCAGGGGTAACTCCGGCCACTACCCTGGTGCCATATTCTATACAGCGCTGGGTATGAAAGCTACCTTCGCTGCCAGTAATACCCTGAACTAAAAGCTTGGTATTTTCATCAACGAGGATGCTCATTTCGTTACTCCTTTTGCTGCCTTGACTACCTTATTAGCGACATCATAGAAATCTTTAGCCTGGATGAAACTTATCCCTGACTCAGCCAGGATACGTTGACCTTCCTTCAGGTTTGTTCCTGCCAGTCTAATGACTACAGGGAAGGGAATATTCATTTGCTGATAAGCTTCAACTATCCCTTTGGCGATGACATCTACCCTGGCCATACCTCCAAATATATTCACCAGGACGGCCTTAATTCTGGGGTCAGCAATAAACATCTTGAACGAGTTAACCACCCTCTCAGTGTTATTAAGAGTGCCGATGTCCAGGAAATTTGCTGCTCTACCGCCACAATATTGAATAAGGTCGTTGACTGCCATCGCTAACCCGGCGCCATTGACCATGCAGCCGATATCGCCATCCGTCTTGACATAATTGTTAATTCCCCAGTCACGAGCCTGGATTTCCAGAGGCTCCTCCTGCTCCTTATCTTGAAGTTCCTGGATATCTTTATGTCGGTACAGGGCATTGTCGTCAAAATTAAGTTTAGCGTCTAGAGCCAGCAGCTTTTCATCAGCGGTAACAACCAAAGGATTTATCTCGGCCAAGGAGCAATCCTTGTCTATAAATAGCTTATAAAGGTTTGTCATTAACCGTGTGGCCTCACCTACCTGTCCTCCGTCCAAATTCATCCCGTAAGCCAGCTTGCGACCCTGGAACGGTTGAAAGCCAATAGCAGGGTCGATATCACTCCTGAATATTTTCTCAGGAGCTGACTGGGCCATTTCTTCGATTTCCATGCCTCCGGCTTCACTGGCCATCATCACTGGCAAGCGGCTTGTCCCATTAATGAGAATACTGAGGTAGAGCTCCCGTGCCACGTCGCTTGCCTCTTCTACCAGTATTTTACTTACCGGCACTCCTTCCGGTCCGGTTTGATGCGTCACCAGTCTGGCTCCAATCAATTGACTGGCTGCCTTCTCTGCCTCTTCTGGGCTATTAACCGTCTTTATGCCACCCGCCTTGCCCCTCCCCCCGGCATAGACCTGGGCTTTGATTACCACCGTGCCGCCAATCTCAGTAGCTATCTCTCTAGCCTCGGCCGGGGTGGAAGCCACCTTGCCTCTGGGAACGGGAATACCATATTGAGCCAGAAGTGCCTTAGCCTGATACTCGTGAATTTTCACGTCATCTCCTTTCTATTTCAATCTTTATCCTTGATACATTCTGTATGTTCTGCATAATATCTTATAGAATTCTCTCCCATTAATTGAGAGAATTAAGGTGAAACCGACGATTTCAAGCTATTCTTTGCTGGCAATTCTTTTTCATATCTTTCTACTATCATAAGCCCAATGTAGAACCGCCTGTCTTTGTTTCTTACGGCAATCCAAATCACCACGGAAACAATTATTTTGTATTTGAGCGATATGTCTTTTTATTGCTTTCCATCTTTTAATTTGTCGTTTATCATCTTCATGCCTGCGCCCCATATAATATCGACAATACCACTGAAACCAACCGCGAGGATCATCGGGATTTATCCAGCCTTTCTTTCTCCAAACAGATAAAGGCTGACTGGCATTAACACCGAAAAAATTCAATTTCGGATCGTGTCTTTCTGAACACAGTTTCGCTGCTGTAAACCAGCTCCTGGGAAATTCCTTTCTGCAATCAGTCATGTATTTGCCGCCGAAAATGCCAAGCTCAAGCATTTCCTTTGGGGTCAGTTCTGGTTTAAATTCAATGTCAAAATTTTTTCCAGCCGGCTCTGTTAGTTCATAGCGATAGTTAGTTTGCATTTTGTCATTAACGATTATTATTAATGCTTTTTTCATATTTATCAATCCATGAAAACTTTTGCGCCAAGCATACAAAAAACAATTTATTCATAGCTATCTATTTAAATAGGTACCAAAGTGCGAGTCAAACCTTTCTTTTCCTAGCTGGCGGAGGGGGTGGGATTCGAACCCACGTTCGCCAAAAAAGCGAAAGCGGTTTTCAAGACCGCCACCATAAGCCACTCGGTCACCCCTCCCAAAGCTAATTTTCAGGGCTTGGCCAACTTTATGTCTGCTGTTGCCGTTAAATTGCCGTTATTTTTTCCAGCAACGTTCACCCCGGCGGGTAACACTTCATCTAATAGCGCCATAGCCTCGCTCTGCATACCCTCAATTATATGGGAGTAGATATCCATTGTAAACGCCACTGACGCATGCCCTAGAGCTTCAGAGATGACCTTTGGCTTAGCTCCCCTCAATAACATGAGGCTGGCAAAAGTATGCCTCAAATCGTGAAAACGGCTATGCTTCAAGCCAGCTCTTTTTACTATTCTAGCAAACTCACGGCTTAAACTAGAAGGATTCAATGGCTTGCCTTCGACATTAGAAAATACCAAATCATCCAGGGTTATGGTTTTGCCTAACTGGTGATAGAGCCGTGCACGTTCGAGCCTATATTCTCCCAAGAACTCTGCTAGCTTCGATGTCATTGATACAAGGCGCCGGCTGTGTTCTGTTTTGGGCTCGTTAAATTGACATATACCACGCCTTTTATAGAGCACTCGATTAACCGATATTGAGCGGGAGGCGATGTCAATATCACGCCATTCCAAGCCTAGTAACTCAGCTTGTCTAAGGCCACTACTAACAGCCGTGTAAATTACTGGGTAGTAATAGCTGCCCTGAGCACTTATGAGAAGGTCCTGGACTTCGCTCTGCGTTAAGGTTCGCATGGGCTTGCCTTTTGGTGAAGGGGGATCTACCAGCTCGCAAGGATTGCGACCTAGATAGCCTTGCCTGACAGCGTATTTTAAGGCCTGAGACAATACCCTGTGCTGGTGGTGAACTGTCCTGGATGATAGCTTTTCGCAAGCCTTGCCGTAGTAAGCCTGTATCATTTGCTGGTTAAGGTGCTTTAACTGATGGTGACCCAGGCTTGGTATTAAGTGAACTTCTGCAATAGCCTGGTAACTCTCCAGCGTCCTGATACTGCAATTAGTCTTAACATAGCCTTGTAACCACTGGTTTAAGAGGTCTGCTAAAGTGAGCCGTCCCGGTGGGGTATAAACGCCTTTATCAAGGCTGGCTAATAGCTCTGTTAAACGCTTTTGAGCGTCACCCTTGCGACCCTTTACAGTCTCGAAGTGGCGCCGGGGCTTTCCGTCTGGTCCTAGCCCAGTATAGATTTGAATTTGCCAGTTTTTCTTACCTCTTTGTCTTATACTTCCTCTCACTTTATACCTCCTTTTTGTATTCTTCCCAATCCTGCTCTTCTTCGCACATCCAGTCAGGTTTTGGCAGCTCTTCCAATTCCTCAGAGATTATCTGCTTTCCTATTCTTGACAACTCTTTATATTTTCTGCTCTTTAGGTACTCGCATGCTTGTCTAAACCTATGCCCTCCTTCGAGTGCGAGCGTATCAAGAGGGTTCCAGTTTATCTCGCATTTGGGGCAAATTGGTACGTTGACAGGTATGCCCATTATCATCTTATCCAAATAGTGTGAGCAAAAAATGGGATATCCTAGAAGCTCAAATAATAATTCAAGGCGAGCATAATCACCGGCAGTATGAGATAAACTCTTGATATTATCGAGAGACCATTCCTTTGTGATGATGAGCCCCTGTAATTCAAACCCTGACAACCTAGCTACCCATTTTGCCTCACGAATAGTGAAGGTTTCCCCTCGTGCTACTCTGAGCTTCCATACATCGAGCACGTATGGTATAAACTCAGGCGATACTGGGTACTCATTCAGTGTGCCCATGCACCAGAGCATATCTTCACGGCTAGGCTCCTTTATATTCCTTCTAACTGTAGCTAATGTCTTTTGAACAGTACTCAAGCTAGGCCATCCTTTAGGTGAGTTACGATTCTGTTTGCGTAGAAGAGCTTCGACTTCGTTACGCACCGGCGGCGCTTTCCATTTGGGATGTTCATGATAAACGGAAGCAATAAGAGCTTCAACTTCTGGAGTTACGATAGGGCCTTTTGCCATTTTTATTCCCCTTTCTTATATCTACCTTCCGAAGCTAATTTTCTTCTTTAGCAACTCTATATGCTAAGTTGTAGTTTTAACATATCCACTTTACGATGAACTAAACTTGACTCCTAGAGCTGTATTGATATAATGATATCATAGAGTTAAAAGGCTGTCAAGCGGTTCAGGAGGCGAAATGTTGAAAAATAATTTACAAGGAGTCCGCAAGCAAAAGGGGTTATCACAGCTCAGGTTATCGTTCTTAACCGGTATTCCCCCCAGCGACATCAGCCGTATTGAAAATGGGTGGTTAAAACCATACCCAGGTTGGCGTAAACGCCTTGCCAGAGCTTTGGGTGTGAGCGAGGCTGAGCTATTCCCCACTGAGAAGGGGGGCAGCGATGCAGGATAACGGAAGGCTGACGTACGATGTGAAAACGGCAGCCAAATTATTGGGCCTATCAAAAAACAGTGCATATCAAGCGTGTCTCACCGGGCAGATACCATGCCTGAAAATCGGCAAGCGAATCCTGATACCGCGGGCCCAACTGGATCGGATGCTTAACGAGGCTGGGAAAGCAAAGGACTAGAAGAAACTCATGGGAAGGCTGAAAGTATGAAAGAACTTGATTCTAAACAATACTTCCGGGACAAGGTTATCCGCTGCTGTGATTGTGGGCAGAGCTTCATTTTCACGGCTGGAGAGCAGGCTTACTACTACTCAAAACAATTGAGTGAGCCTAAACGATGTCAAGCCTGTAGGGACCTCAGAAAGAGGACGATTCTTCCTAGGGAAGTGCGGGATGGCTAGACCAAAAGACTTTGCTGACGTAGTAAGCAGGATACCAGGAGTTAAGGTAACGGGAAATAAAGCAATAGCGCCTTGCCCATTACCAGAACATAAGACACCCCAGGGACACCTTAACTTAAAGGATGCTGGAGACAAGGCCCTCGTCACTGACCAGGGCGGGCGGCATACTTATGAAGATATATGCCAGGCGTTAGGATTCGATAGCCTGACCTATAACGGCAACGGGGCTGAAGCCAAGATAACGGCCACTTACGATTATACGGACGCTGACGGGAAGCTCTTATACCAGGTTGTGAGGTATGACCCAAAGGACTTTAAACAACGGAGGCCGGACGGAGCGGGTGACTGGTTATGGAATATCAAAGGCGTTAAGCTGGTACTATATCGCTTGCCTGAAGTATTAGAAGCGGTAAAGCAAGGCAAGACGGTTTATATCTGCGAAGGGGAGAGGGATTGCGATAACCTAGCCAAGCTGGGACTGAGCGCCACCACTAACAGCGGGGGAGCTGAGAAGTGGCGGCCAGAATTGAGCGAAGCATTAGCCGATGCTCCAGTTGTTATTCTACCAGACAAGGACGCACCTGGGAAGAGGCACGCTGCAAAGGTTGCTAGTTTGTTATATGGCAAGGTCAAAAACCTGAAAGTGTTAGAGCTACCGGACAGGGACGGCCACCAGGTTAAGGATGCTTCAGACTGGATAGCGGCCGGCGGGACACTATTAGAGCTTGAGAAGCTAGTTAGTGAAGCGAAGGCATACTCAGAAAGGGACAATGGCCTTGTGAATATGTCAACGGTGGAAGTTGAGACTGTAAACTGGCTATGGTGGCCTTACATTCCTTTGGGGAAATTGACACTCTTGGAAGGAGACCCTGGTGTTGGTAAATCCTGGGTAAGCCTGGCGATAGCAACGGCAATATCTCTTGGCAAGGGCTTGTTAGGAATGGAAATGAGAGAACCAGCACGAGTATTGATAGCAACGGCAGAGGACGGCCTGGGGGATACCATAAGACCTAGGCTTAACGACATGAAAGCCGATGTCTACCAGATTGACGCCATAAAGGACGTCCTGGACTTCAGCAATAGTGGGCTTACTGTCCTTGAGGGATACATTAAGCAGGTAAAACGAGCATTGGTAGTAATTGACCCGTTAGTGGCTTATATCGGGGCTAGAGTTGATATGCACCGTGCTAATGAGACACGGGCGATCCTGGCTAAATTGGCAGACATGGCAGAGAGAAACGGCTGTGCTATCTTGGCAATTCGTCACCTTACCAAAGGCGCGACACTGAAACCGATATACCGAGGCCAGGGGAGTATTGATTTTGCTGCTGCTTGCCGTTCAATGCTTATGGCAGGGTGTGACCCCGAAAATGAACAGAAGCGAGGCATTGTCCATATCAAAAGCAATCTAGCACCTAAAGGGAAGGCTATCGGTTTTGAGCTAAGAGACGGCCTATTCTACTGGACTGGTGAATCAGATTTAACATGGCAACGCATCTTATCGGCAGAGGACACGGACAGCAAATCAGCAAGGGACGAAGCTGCAGACTTTATAAGAGAGGAATTGAAAGACGGGCCGGTAGAAGCTGCCCAGGTATGGAGAGACACAAGGGAAGCTGGATTGTCCGAGATAACCGTGAAGAGAGCTAAGGCCATGCTGGGCGTTATCACTCAGCGTCATGGTGAAGTAGGGAGAAGGGGAGCAGGGAAGTTTACCTGGGAACTACCAGACCATTTAGGGTGTCAAAATGATTTAGAGTATCATCAGGCTCATATAGAGAAAAATGATACCCTAAATCAAATTAGCTTTGAAAATGACCCTTTACCGAAAAGGGATGATACCCTAAATCCCCCTGACGCTCTGGGTATACCCTGTAACAAGGCAGAAGGCTTTTGCTCTCTCAGGACGGGTAAAGAGACATTCTCCTGCATTTATCGGCCGGAGGAGTGTCCATTCTTCAAAGGGGTGAAAGATGCCTGAAGTTTCTTATTTCCTGCAAAATAACGTCAATTGTAACGCCAGGTTAGCTTCAGACTGCGGGCTAACTACGAATAAAAGCAGCGGTTTAATAGTTCTATGACACTAAAAAGTAGGATGATAGACAAATGATAATCCAGTGTCCACATTGCGGTGAAAAGGTAGTGGTTAATGGTTTAGGACGGAAACCACTAAATATCCCACTCAAAAATGTTTATGAGGCGTTACGGGCACATGGTAGCGTGGTAGGGGCAGCCAATAAGCTCGGTTGCAGCCAGGGATACATTTTCAAAGTGTTGAAAGAGAATGGGCTGAAAATGAGAGACGTACTTAGTCAAGGGAAATGTCCGAGGTTCACAAATGATTTATGACAAACAAGGCATAAAACAAGGAATGACGCAATGAGTAGAGGTGGTATACGGCACGGACGGCCACACGCACCTGTGGAATCATGCCATTCCCTAAGTTCGTGGGGCTACTTCCAATTCGCTCAGATGTGGGCAGATAACGATATGGAAGATTCTTTTGAATGGGAATTTGGCGAACAAGGTGCGGTGATCCGATTCACACGTGACGGGTGCAAGCACACTCAGGAAATCGCTTTGACGCTCGTATGTTGCAGATTTGGTGGATGGCGTGCCTGGTTTATCTGTCCATCTTGCGGACGGCGTGTGGGCAAGGTCTATCTGCCTTGCTCGATGTATTATGGTGACCGACGTGCGACGAGGTTCCAGTGTAGATTATGTTATGGCTTGACATACGAGCAACGGCGTGAGCGCAACGGGTATTGGACTCTCCAACACCGCATAGAGAGAATTGAGGCACGCTGGTTGGGTGAGATTAGCGATGACTGGATTAGTAAACGCAAGTGGCAACACTGGCGCACCTTCAATAAATGGTGTGATCAACGCGACGCACTCATAAGAAAGGAAAACCAAGCTGCCTTTAGGGGCCTTCTTGCATTAGGGGCAATATAAGGAGAACCGGCAGTAAAACAGATGAAAAAACGAGGCAATCCCGCCTGGGTTAAGGGAATGTCTCCTAATAGCAGGAAACAACTGGAAACAGGTTCAAAGAACTTGTTAAAACCTGTTATTTAAGCACGCATTGAGAGGCTTACAGAGATTGCCAGGGCTGGAGTTCTGCAAGGTCTTACAAAATAAAGCACGCAAAATAGCTTCCAAGATGCTAACAAAAGCTAACATTTTTGACTCGCTTGCAACCACAAAAAACCTAAGAAAACCTAACATTTTTAGGGGGACTCAGGCAGCTATAGAAAACCTGCAAAAACCTGCAATTTATCCAGGCGTTTTAGAGATGCTTCTTTGCTCGCAAATTCTCCAAAGATTTACCAAAGATTTTCCAAAGATTACAGGAACTTCGAGAAAAGACAGAAGGCACTGCCGTGATTAAGAGTCCATTTTAGGTTCAAAGAACTTACTAAAACTTACGGTTCAAAAGGACTAGTCCGTTTAAAAAACGGGCATTAGACGGGCCGACATAGTCTTGTAAGCCCCTGGACTATCATTTGCCTACCTTAATTATAGTAGAGCAGGAAGGCTTTGCGTTATAGTTGCTCTGACCACGCTCTGAGAGGCTCAAGAAAGGGCATGAAGGCTGTCAAGACGTGGAATAAACACTCAAAACAAGCTAGGTCCCCCAAGAATCGCAAACCTCTAAACATCCCACTCAAAAACGTTTATGAGTGCCTAAAAAAATATCGTAGCGTAGCAGCAGCAGCCGATGAGCTCGGTTGCAGCCAGGGATACATTTTCAATGTTCTGAAAGCCAATGGGTTAAAGTTGAAGGATCTATTCAAGGAGTAGAACGCTGGAAAATAGCAATAATGTCATTTGGGGTTGTTACTTGTCCGAACTTCTTCGATGGCACCATGCTCGCTTGAGAGAAGCTAGCTCTCTTTCCCATGCCTCGCATATGCTTCTTGAAGCCTACTAACCCCTTAGTTGGAGTGCGAAACCGATGGACAGGATGATAACACCGATCAGTCCTACAAAAGGAAACCCTCGTTCCTTGATTTCTTCCCATATATGCACATCGTCAATGGCTGGGTCGTCCTTATTCATAATAGGAGCCAAAGCACGGCTTATGGATATGTAATTGGTCTTGCGTGGGTCCAGAGCGTTGGCGTACGCAGAATTCAGCTTGGCATTGATAACTGCGAGCAATCTTCCAACAACCCACACGAGAAACAGTGCAACTACCATGGCCAATGCCACGACAATGAGCAATAACAAAGTAACTCGCCACAGCACGCTTTTGAGTGCGCCGAGGAATGCACTTTGACTCTGATATGCCTGTGCCTTTTTCCCAGGACTCAATGCTCTGGCTAAGCGCCAAAAGGAATGCGTGATTAAGGCGAACAGATGCGACAAGTCACCAACCAACTGAAAGGCAATCAGCAGTGTTCCAACGTAGAGCATGATGCTTGACATCTTTTATCTTGCGTTTGAGCCTGGGGCTTGTGCACCTATTTAGCTCGTTGCTATTGTGAAGGCTAGTATTCAATCCATCGGTCACCCACTGGACGGGCTTGGTTATCCTTCTCTACGAGGGTATCTTGCTCTACTCGCATTTGTTTATTTATAGAGTCTAACCAAGCTGTGTACAATTTTAGCGTCTGACCTGTGCTTGGTCGCGCAGTAGTTTTCGGGAAGCCGATATCCCGGGCCATGTAGAATTTCGCGAGATCCATCATTGCCTGATCCACACTCGGTGGTGCATCTACAACCTTAAGACCAATATTCCTCGCTTCTTCCCTGCAGATTGGATAGGCGTGGGATTTATAGTCATCACACAACTTGTTAACGATTTGATTGATGTTCTCCTCATCGCCTGGACTTGTCATGTGTGTATTGAGGCATCTTGTGGCAATAAGCTTCGAAAGAGCATATGACTGTTCGATAGCCCCGATCGCTAAGGGATGGATTTTGTCGAATAGAGCAGTGACTATCTGTGCCATTGAATCAGGGGTGTAGGGTATCTCTTCACTAGGCTTGGCCGTTTCCCTAATGAATGTCATGGCGTGTCTCATGTCTTGCACAGATATGGGTTCAGCCTGTTCAGCACCCTCTCTTCGGGGAAGAAGCGGGTGAGTCCTGCTGGGATCGATTGGACTCAAAACACCCATAGGCGTCATAACAATCTCATCAGCTCCCATAGCTAGCACTGTGCCAGCACTGTGAGCGCGGTATGGAACCAGCACAACAAACTTGTCACAGAATTCTCGCATCAGAGTGACAATCCGCCAAGGGGCCTCAGTATCCCCACCTCTAGTGAACAATAGGAGATCTAGAACCTTCTGGTGACCAATGGCTGACAACTGGTCGTATAGAGAAGGAACCACAGCTTCTGAGATGCGTGCTAAATCAGTTAGCCAATAGACTATGACACGGTTACCACGAGCTTGTTCCAAGGCTTGTACAAGTTGAATTAATTGTTGCTTCTCCGAGGCTGTTGTCTGAGTCTGCGTTGTCGCTTGAGAACCGGTAGGACCAGTTTGTTGAATTGGTAATGCTACCGTACCCCTCCCCTTAGAGGATTTCTTAGACTTCTTGCTCATATCTAGAAGGACTGTATCTGGTGAGGCTATTACTCAATGTACTGCTCATCTTCTTGGGCAGCTTTTTGGAGATGCTCAGCAGGAGTCTCCATCAAACTGTTTCGGCTTCGATAAATTTCCGCATAAGGGATAAAGCGCGAATTAGATTGAGTACGATAACTACCTATAATGACCACAGAGACGCCACTACGCTCTTGTGCCTCAGTAAAGGTCTTCGGAATGCTGGATGGTCTGGTCATGCCCTTTCACCTCCTGTGTACTCAGTATAGACCAACTCATTCCTGGCGTCAAACTCGAGGCGAATTCCAAGGACACCATACCAATTAGGCCTACTACAAATTAGGTATTATGTCCCCAGAATACTTGCGAAAGAAGATGAGTGTTCACCCCCCCTACCTTATTTTGCGAAATTTTGCGTGTTACTGCCCGCTCGGTTTACAGAGTTAAAAGCCGTAGCTATTTGATACCCCATCCCCCTTTTAGTTTTGTTTTCTCTTTTTTTAGGACTGGAAAAACTGAATAAATCCATCAAAACGACTTCTAGCTTTTGAAGTCTTCTATTTGAGGCAAAAAGGGCATATAATGATAATGAGACAGTGAAAAGGCTAATCCTTTTAATTGCCCTAGTAATGCTAGTAATGATACTAGCCGGGTCATCAGCATCGGTGGTGTCTGATACTAGCGCCTCGCTTACTGATAACAACATTCCTCATAACGATATAACTACCAGCCAGACTGAAGCGAGTAATTCTTCGGCAAGTGCTTCGATTACGATTACAATGTATGCTGTGGCTGATGAGTAGCCCGTATCGTTGGATTTTTCTTAGGGGATAACATGAGCAAAGAATGGAATGATTTGGTCAAACGTATGCCAATTTTATTAAAGCAGCTTACGTCTCAACCGCTACGACCTTGGAATGACCGCGGGATTCTTCCCCAAAAAGGAGTGTATGTCTTTTATGAAGATGAGAAACCAATGTACGTTGGTCGAACTAATAACATGAGTAGTAGGCTAAACCGACATGGCAATCCGAGTTCTGGTCATAACAGCGCTACCTTTGCCTTCAATATCGCGAAACGTGAGGCCATCAAACGGGGAATGAATGTTCGGATGAGCCGTAGCCAACTCGAAGTTGCCCCCGCTTTTCCCAAGTTATTCCTCAAGGCTAAAGCGAGGGTTGCCAAAATGCCTGTAAGAGTAATCGAGATTGATGACCCTATCGTACAGACACTGTTCGAAGTGTATGCCGCAACGTGTCTGGATACGAGGGAATATAACGACTTCGATACTCATTAGTGAAGACCCAAAGTGTAAGGAGAACGGCTTTGTAGCCCCTCGTGTTAAGTCAATGTTGACTGACTATGGGTCTTCTGTTTGAGGCCTGGTCGCTGTATAATTGTATTGAGACGAAGCGGAGTGAAGAGGCTATTCTTTTTGAATCGTCCTCGCAATCTCAGATTTGCAGCAGCGTAGGAGAGTTGTGGAGAGAATAGGTTTTAACGACCCTCTATACAGCGTGGACACACAGTTTCAGACATACGGATGTCGTCAAACCTGCCCTGAAAATTGTAAGAAAAACGGCTTGCCTGATGTTTGTGCGTTTGCAAGCCGAGATGGAATATGTAGAAGTCCATCAAGGTCGTGGCCTAAACAATATCAAAAGCTCTCAAAAATACGGGGGAACACAGTTAGAATATCTACACCAATCCCACATGAGTAGTGCGATATGACAAATTCTGAAAAGATCGAGACACTCTCAAAACACGAACAGCTGCTCAGAATCGGCCTTGAAAAAGGTCTATTCAAGATCACAGAAGGTAGAATCAAATACCTAGCGCTAGGTAAATCCTATAGATTCACGGACCCTGAGGAAGTAGTAAGGGCATCAACATATACGGAACTCATTGTACGGTATGGTTATCAGGCTGATAGAATCGATTTGGAGAAATACGCTTACCGCAGAGAGCCAAAACTACCAGCCGATATAGTTGTATATGATAAAGCACGTAAGAGTATTTTTCTGGTTGTAGAATGTAAACCTAGCGCTGAACAAAAAGAAATCGAAGTGGCACGCAGGGAAGGCTTGGGAAACGCAACACTGCTCTCCGCAGACTGGTTGCTTTTAGCCTGTGGAGAAGAGGAGTTGGTGTATTACGTCAGTAACAAGCCATCACTAGAAACATTGGAAGACTGTCGTGTGGCAGAACTCCCTACGTGCTACTCAGAAGCCCCCAAGTATCGTTTCAAGAAAAGGGGCGGTGTGGCAGAAGAATTAAGGGTTGTCGAGTCGAAAGAGCTAGATACTAAGTTTCAGAGATGCCACGATTTGATTTGGGACGGGGGGAAAAGAGATCCGGCAGAAGCATTCGATGAAATGAGCAAGCTCATGTTTGCGAAGATATATGACGAAAAATACACAAAAATCGATGAGTACTATGGATTTCAAGCTGGTACTAATGAAGCAGCGACAACTGTGTCAGATAGAGTACGACTTATATATAGTACAGTCCAAGAGAAAGAACCGGGAGTATTCAGGGAGCCAATATCAGTACCCGATAGAATAGTATTTGAGGTTGTAAAAGTACTTCAGGATATATCATTAACGAGGACAGACCTTGACTCGAAAGGAAGGGCATTCGAAAAGTTTCTGGGAAAGATATTTAGAGGGGATTTTGGTCAATTCTTCACTCCAAGGGAAGTAGTTGATTTCATAGTTAAGTTTGTTGATGTTGGCTATAAGGACCTGGTAATTGATCCAGCATGCGGCAGCGGTGGTTTTCTACTTTACGCAATCAAACACATAATTGAAAAAGCAGAACAAGAATATGGTGATGATTCCAAAGAAGTTATATGGAATTTCTCACATAGCAACGTATTCGGGATAGAAGTAAACAGGCGATTAGCCAGAATAGCCATGATGGACATGGTTATCCATGAAGACGGCCACACTAATATTGAGTGCAATGATGCCCTAGGAGGATATTCCACTTTTGAAGCTCGTAACTCAATAGAACCGAACAAATACAATATACTTATGACAAATCCCCCTTTCGGTTCAAGGATAAGGAGAGAAACCAAGGACTATTTCGATGACTATTTACTTTCACGCAACGATGCTTCTAAATCTAAGCCATCTGAAATGTCGGAGATCTTCTTTATCGAGAGATGTATCGATCTAATCAAACCTGATGGCAGATTAGCAATAGTGCTTCCAGACAGTGCTTTTACAAACAAGAGTTACATCCAGGTAGTAGAGTACATCAAGAGTAACACCATCATTGAAGCTGTGATAAGCCTTCCGCAGCATACGTTTATCCCATTCGGCTCTATGGCTAAAACTAGCGTTCTGTTTCTACGAAAAAGGAATCAAACAAGCAAGGACAAGGACAACTTCGTCTTTATGGCACATGTAGAAAAGGTTGGATATGATGCAAATGGTCGTACAGAAGATAACCATTTACCGATTGTATTGGATGAATGGCATAAGTTCAGAGTTGACGAGCATTATCCGGAATACACAAAGATCTTACCCGAGCTCTGGATTACAATTGTTCCATCATCGAAATTAGAAAACAAATTGGATGTTGAGGCATATAGTAAAGAATATATGGATTACCTTAACACATTGAAAGACTACCGTAGAGATGACAGATTCTCAGTGGTCCGTCTGGATGACATTTGTTTCGGAGAAAAGATATTCGCAGGTGTTGGGCCTGCAACTGAAGATTATGTTTTAGACGCGGGTATACCAATCATTAAGACAGCCGCTGTCCGTAAAGTAGAGAACCGCGTAGGTATAATAGAATGGCATAAAGTCACATGTGTTAACTACGAGAAGTATAAGAATTCCCCTAAGATGCTGAAGCAATATGACATACTGATACAGTCAGTGGCCCATACTAAGGACTATATTGGAGATAAAGTCACCATCGTCGACCAAATACCAGAAGGAATAGACAAACTGTTGGCCCTCGGTAAGTTTCTTGTGATACGGCCTGACCCAGCACTGGTGAACCCGTATTATCTTTTTTTATTCCTAGCCTCTCCTTATGCACAACTACAGTATAAGCACTATACCAGAGGTATGACAGCAGAAATCTATGAATTCGATATAAAGTATTTATGGATCATACTACCCAAAGACCGCAGACTTCAAGACAGAGTATCTGAACAATTGTCACATAACTTAGCGGATCTTATGGATTTGGAGGCTTCAGTATTCCGAAAGAAGAAGGAGATAGCGGAAGCCATTGACATTGTCTTGTTAGACACCTAGACAAGGACTGTTGCTCGACCGCCCGATAAAGCCTCAAGCTATCCTCAAACTTCACTGAGCTAAGCAGATTTCCATACTACGTCTAGTTAGATATTATCGTTGTTATCCCCATTGTTGTTTTTATTGCTATGGTATTTCTCTATTGTGTCGCCGTTGTCATGTTGCGTTGGAAATTGACGTTATTTTGGCGTTAAATTATTTGGGACTGGTTGTTACCAGTTGGTATTTCATGAATAAAACACGGTTTTAGTGATTAACACAAAAGTTCTATTTTGTACGTAAAGTGACCTTTTGAGACATCCGACATAGAATTTCAAGACCGCCACCATAAACCACTCGGTCACCCCTCCTGGCTTCAAATTCTACTTCAAAACGACCCCTTCAGGCAATCTTGCCAACCTTTTGCTGGCATCTCTACCTGACTTTGACCCAACATGGATAATATATGAGCGGGCGGAGCAAGGCGTCACGGATGCCCAGAGGGACATGTCATGAAGGCACTACTTTACGATAAAACACGCTCTTAGAGGCTTAAAAATGCGGGTGTTTTGCCTGGTGAGTGAAATTATACCTATTTTGCCTTAACCCTGGGATTTTCCCATCGCGTTGGCCAGTTCGCTCTGTTTCAGCTTTTGCTTTTTACACCTCCTGGTAAATCTGTCTCGATATACTTTCATACTTATTCTGGGCTCCTGTCTTTTAGAGAGTCCAGGGGTGGGCTATAATAGTGCTACTGAAATCATGAAGGCTTGTATGGTAAGCTTCAGATTACATAGGCGACAAGAGAAGGAGAAAAATGATAAAGGTTATCGAAGGTTATGAACTGAGAAAGGGTGCGGATATACAATCTCTATTTCTAAAGCTCAGGTCATGTGCCATGACATTTCCGGGTTTCATTAGTGTTGAGCATATCAGAAGCGTGAAAGGCACTCCTATTGCCGCTCTGTTATACAATTGGGATAGGATTGAGAATTGGGAGGCATGGGAGAGTGCAAAGCTAAGACAACAGATAATACAAGAGGCAGAAGCATTATTGGTATCAAAGCCGAGGGTAACAATATATACGGTAATGCCCACATCAGCATGGGCATATACTGGACGCAAATCATAGTTTAGGCAACTGGAAATCTATGATAGCAAAGATTCTATCCCTCGTAGTGGGAGTGTCAATTTTGAGTAGATTCAAAGCCTGACCGGGCTTTTTATGAGAGAGCATATTATGTGTGTGGCTCGTGTAGCACCAGTGCTCTAGGGGATATCCCCCCTTAACTCTGAAGGAACGATAACCACCAGCTTGCAATCCATCACACTTAGCTTCTCCCACGATTGAGGTTGCATTGAGTTAGCTATAACCACGCTCTGAGAGGCGATTTTAGATGGGTAAAACGCCTGGGGCTACATCGGACTAGGTCTGGTGTCCCTTTTAG
>DATKVL010000245.1:0-1202 GCA_035530115.1 Dehalococcoidia bacterium
CCTTGTCGCACTGCAACTATGATTTCTCGAGCAAGCTTGGTAAATAACTGCCCGCGCCTGGCATCAGTTACTCCCTTCTGCCGCTTAATCTGCGACCACTTAGAATGTCCTGACATTGCTATCCTTTATATCATTTTATCACTGCAAATCCTGAAAGGTAAAGCAGATATACTTGAGCGATACTGTAACATTTTGGTCGGTCGTGGGTTGAAAATATAGTCTGAGGAGGACTTAAGGGCAATACGCCCTTCAGGCATATCCTGTACCTCTATCCATCGCTTTGTCGGCAAGATTACTGCCCTCTATTTAGACCTTCTGTGTAAGGTTCCCTTATTATGCCCTTCTCGGTGATTATGGCAGTTATATAACTATGGGGAGTCACATCAAAGGCAGGATTGGCTGCTCTTATGCCTTCGGGAGCAATGGGTACTCCCTGGATATGAGTTACCTCCTCAGGGCTTCGCTCTTCAATGGGGATTTTGTCTCCCGAGCTTAAGGAAAGGTCGATAGTGCTCGTAGGAGCAGCGACATAAAAGGGGATTTTATTTTCCTTAGCCAGCACCGCCAGAGTATAAGTGCCAATTTTATTGGCGACATCGCCATTGGCGGCAATCCTGTCGGCGCCAACAATGACACAGTCTATCTTCCTCTGCTGCATAAAATAGCCAGCCATGGAATCGGTAATCAAAGTTACAGGGATGCCCTCCTGCCTTAGTTCCCAGGTAGTAAGCCTGGCTCCCTGGAGAAGGGGACGAGTTTCCGTGGCAAAGACGCTCACTCTCTTTTTTTGGTCTTTAGCAGCTTTGATTACACCCAGGGCAGTGCCATAGCCGGCGGTGGCTAAAGGACCGGCGTTACAATGAGTAAGCAGGGTGAAACCATCTTTGATGAGTTCTGCTCCTAGCTGGCTGAGCTGCTTGGTTGCGGTTACTTCTTCTTGGTGAATCCGCTTTGCTTCATTGACAAGCGAATTTTTTATTTCGGCAACGCCGTCTCCCCTGGCAGCTTTCTTCATCCTTTCGATAGCTTGAAAAAGGTTGACCGCGGTAGGCCTGGAGGCAGCAAAAGCTTGCATGACCTGCTGCAATTGGGCGAGAAATTCATCCTTGTTTGCTGTCTCGATACCTGATGCCCCCAGAGCTATGCCATAGGCAGCAGCAACTCCAATGGCTGGTGCCCCGCGGACCCTCATTTCCCTAATA
>DATKVL010000246.1:0-1877 GCA_035530115.1 Dehalococcoidia bacterium
GACCACTCGACGTTTGACGAGGAAACATACGTCCCGGCAGGCTGGATTGAGGAGTCTGAAGCCGACGACGCGAGCCGATTGCAGATCAACTGGACGGCCGGCTACGATCTGGGCGACACGACAAGCCAGTTCGCCTCGTGGGCCCTTTCTGGGATCAAACGGTTCCTGAACTGCGAGCAGGTAGGCACCTACGGAACTCGAGGCGTCATCTGGATTGAACTGAAGACCATCTCCGGGACGACTCGCTCCCTGCGGCTCTGGGCCAACGGGCGCATTGTCGGCGAGGGGTCGAGGACCGGCGACGGAACGATAACCATCGCGGAGCTGAACGCTTCAGGCCTTTCCGGAACAGTCGCCCTGACGTACTCGGCCGACATCGTCCGTGGCGACGCACAGATCGACCTGCGTTGGCCGGGCTCGTACAACGTTCATTATTCTCTGTCGACACTGACGTACCCGAGAACGCCCGAGGCGGTCGTTTCGGACCGGGAGGTCGATAATTTCATCTATTTGACCCCCGTCCTCGCGTCCGGTGCCTGGAACTATGCCGTCCAGGCCGTTGGGGACGACGCCATTGAACTTTTGCCGGTGTCCGCGCCTGTAGATAGCCCGAAGGCGATCGGGTCACCACCCCTTCCCCCGTCGATTCTAGGGGCTACCGGGAACGCGGCCACCGGCATAACCTTGACATGGACGCACGGGCAGGATGGCTGCCGGTACTGGATCCACCGGGGAAAGAAAAACGAGCCCGTGAATCTCGGTGATTACCCTGCGCCGGTCCCATATATCACGAACTGGGGGGATACCTCGACCTCGTTTACGGTCCCCGACTGGGCCGCGACGGACTGGACGACCCCTTGGGCGACCGTCCAGGCGGCCTTCCAGGGCGTTGTGGATGCCTTGAACGCCAACTACGATACCGGTATGACCGGCTTCGAGGCGGCGGTCCGGGCCCAGAAGATCGTCCTGCTGGCCGCCGTTAGGACGTTCGGAAACGATATCCAGATCTCGGTTTCCGGGCCATTGGAGACAGCCGCGAGCGCGATGGATCAGCTCGAGGGCGCGAATTACGGCCTGAACTACACGTTGACGGCCGACTGGCAGGCCGTAATGTCTAGCCCGATGTCCACGATGATGGACATGCTTTCGAATCTGCTTTTTGGAGAGCTGGGCAGGTTCACGTTCACAAACGGCTCGTTACCGTTCGGTTCGAACCCCACCGGTTCCCCGGACGGTTCTGGCGACGACGGAACCAGCGATGACAACTTGTCGTCCGGCACGACCAGCCTCCAAGACCTGGTGCTCCCGCTCGTCCGTAACTCGATTGTCTGGGTCATCGTTCGCGCCGAGAATATCGCCGGGTTCATCGAGACGACCGACGACGCCTGGCCCATTGAGATCGACGCGGCGACGGGCGACGTCATCCAGCCGCGCCCGAACACGTCATGGATTGACAACGTGCAGGCAAGCGGCCTAACGCTGACCGTCAGCATTCTGGTCCGGACGGACGATCAGGAGGTCGCGCCGGACGTGGCGGACTTCTATTCGGTCGCCTACCCCGGGGCCATTGTTTACACGGTCCCGCAGGAAACCGCGGCTCTCACGGACCGGGGGGACGGGATACTCCAGGCGACGCTGACACATACCGTCGCCGGGGCTGGCTATTACACGCTGAGTTCCCGAGCCCGCGTGTCCACGACTGGAAGCAGGTCCAGTTCGTCAGTCGAGCGAATCCTCATGGTGAGCACCGTGGTTCCGGCGGCGGCAACAGATGTCCACGCCAGGGTCATTCGCGGGACGCCGATCGAAGAGCAAGAGGGGGCGGCATAATGGCAGGCACGGCGCTAAGCAGGCTTCGCGGCTCGCAGCGACAGGTC
>DATKVL010000247.1:0-1028 GCA_035530115.1 Dehalococcoidia bacterium
GATAATATCCCTGGGTTTAATATCGTGGGCTAATGCTTCCATGACTTGCTGCCCGGCTTTATAGGCAAGTTGTACACGCCGTTCTTCCACCGCGGGTATCGTGCCGTTACCCGGCAAAGCCATCCCCAAGGCTTCGCTGAGACAATTCATAGTATTAGCAGTGAACATCCCGGCACAGCTCCCACAACCAGGACAGGCGACCATCTCCAGTTCTTGCAACTCAGCCTCGGTCATCTCCCCTCTGGCTACTTCGCCCACAGCTTGAAAGACCGTAATAAGGTCAACGGACCTGGCAGTGTTTCCCTGGACAAACTTCCCGGCTAGCATGGGACCACCACTCACAAAGACAGAGGGTAAATTAAGCCTGATTGCGGCCATCAGCATCCCGGGCACGACTTTGTCGCAATTCGGGATGCATACCAGGCCATCAAAGGCATGAGCCTGAGCCAGGATTTCAACCGAGTCAGCAATGAGCTCCCGGCTGGGCAAGCTGTATTTCATTCCCGGATGGTTCATAGCGATACCATCGCAAACAGCTATGGTATTGACCTCAAAAGGCACTCCGCCTCGACTGCGAATCCCCGCCTTCACCGCCTTGGCGATTGTTTGTAAATGGATGTGCCCGGGAACAATCTCGCTAAAGCTATTGATTACTCCGATAAACGGCTTATCCCAGTCATCTGAAGAGCAACCTACAGCCCGCAACAGCGCCCGATGAGGCGCCCTCTCAATTCCTTTCTTTACCATGTCGCTTCGCACTTAACTTATGTCTCCTCAAATGAATTATGTTGCGTAAAATAGCATAATACCTAACTAGCGTCAATTGCGATGTCTTTTTGGCTTTAGGCCGCGGTTTGTATTATGGGTTAACCTGGGCTAAAATACAGAGCCATGTGTTTAGCAGTGCCGGTAAGGATTGTTTCCATAGACGGGGATGAGGCTGAAACAGAAATCGCCGGGGTGAGGCGTCGAGTTAGCATTGTCTTTACTCCAGAGGCCAAGCTGGGGGATTACGTATTGCTGCATAC
>DATKVL010000248.1:0-2081 GCA_035530115.1 Dehalococcoidia bacterium
GTAGGAGCTAAGAAGATCCTAGAAAAGGCAGAAGATCCTTGGGAGGCTATCCTTGAGGCTTATATCAAGGCTGGTCAGACTGAGGAGGATGCCCTCCGCAACACTCGCTTGGCGCGGATCCTTCGCCCTGGAGAGTACAACTCAACAACGAAGGAACCCATCCTATGGACCCCACCCCTATCCTCATCGGGCTTGACATCGGGCTAGTGTGTGCTCTAGTCTACGTGCTCGACCCTAACCTCATTCGGTATGTCGATCTTTTCATTCAAGCGACAGGAGTCCGTATTCAATTATGGCTCTATCAGGGACTTTTTAGAGTCCGAATATGGTATGACAAACAATCTCTACGACCGGGACCAGTGGGACGATTTCTACGGGACCGGCAACTCAAAACCATCCAACGAAACCCCGCCTACCGTGAGTTCTTCAGAGGAGACGACTAAGTACAATCCATCGCACTACCAACGTGGTCGTATCCAAGTTTGGGATTTTATTGTGGATCAGCAGCTGGATTTTCTGGCTGGCAATATCATTAAGTATATCTGCCGTGCTGGCCACAAGAATCAGGAGACTGAGATCGACGACTGGCTCAAAATTAGAGCCTATGTTAACCGCAAAATCAAAGCACTAAGCACCGATGAAAACACCTGAACATCTTATTGAACAGGCTTTCGTCTTTCGAATGGCCGCTGAACAATCCATTGACCCAGATGATGAACTAACTCAAGACATGCAACTCACTCTTATTAAGGAGGAGTTTGATGAATTGATGGAGGCTCACATCAATGAGGATGTTGTAGCCGACAGGATACACACCCTAAAGGAACTAGCAGATCTGGTCTTTGTCTGCTACCAATATGCCGTTGCTCGTAACTGGAATTTAGACACCGCTATGAAGCGGGTATTCGAATCCAACATGAGCAAGTTCGTTGACGGCAAGCCCCTCCGCCGCGAAGATGGTAAGATTCTCAAGGGGCCAGACTACAAACCACCATTTCTTGATGACCTAGTATGACTGCTTACGCTGACCTCGGGGACACCCCCAACACCATTGCCCGCACTGGCCGTGTTCAAAATTGGATTGACAACCCCGAATCGCGCCTCCCTGTCAGCTGTACGGTCTTCGTTGTCGAGGACTCTATGGAAGGTCCAGAGGGCATTGAAGCGTCTTGGCGTTTTGTATCTCACGCACTGCGCAACGGAGCCGGAGTGGCAGTCCACCTTTCTAAAATTCGAGAAGAGGGTGCTGACAACGGTAGAGGACTTACTGCCTCTGGCCCTGTTTCTTTCGCTCGTATTTACTCTGCTCTAAATGAAACCCTTCGTCGTGGTGGTGTCTACAAAAATGGTGCTGTTGTGTGCCATCTTGATTATACCCACCCTGATGCTATTAAGTTTATCCAAACCTCTCGGTCAGATATGGCATGGGTCAAACGATGCCTTAACGTGGATGCTGGATTCTTAACCAGTGCTTCACCTGAGCTGATTGAAGCTACCCTTGATGGTATTAAGAAGGGAGACCTTTGGCTCAATAAGATCCGCCATGATGCGGAAGGAAATAGAATTTATGGAAATGTCTGCCTCGAAGTTTATCTTCCTAGTCGTGGGACTTGTTTACTTCAGCACATTAATTTGGGTGCTTGCCAACTAGGTGATCTGACTCCTGCGTTTGTAGAAGGCATGAGTAGCCTTGTTGCTCTTCATGCTAAAACTGGTGTTGGGGAAACAGGTGAGTACTTGAGTCCTGAGGTTGACCGTCAAGTTGGTCTTGGGGTTCTTGGCCTTGCTAACTTCCTATGCCAGAATGGTGTAACCTACAAACAGTTTGGAGAAGCACTTGATGCGTACATCTCACACCAGCCCGTACATACGCCTGCGTACATACTCGTCTCCGAGTTGGCCAAATCAATTGAAATCGCAGCTCAGATTGCGCGTCAAGCAGGTATGTATCGGGCCTTTGCCATTGCTCCTACCGCTTCTTGTAGTTACAACAACGTTGATCTTCGGGGTTACACTACCACTCCTGAGTTGGCTCCTCCTATTAGCCGCCACGTTGACCGCGATTCAGGGACGTTTGGAGT
>DATKVL010000249.1:0-3146 GCA_035530115.1 Dehalococcoidia bacterium
AAGAGAGCAAGACAAGAATAGAGTTAGTGCATCAAAGACGAGCAAACCACTCATAGCAGCAAAAACGGCAAGGACTGAAAACGGCAAAGGTTGCTCACGCAACGCTAACCCTAAAATCTGAAATAACGATTATGCCACTCACTTCCTCTCCAAATCTACTAGCTGGGCTATTCGTCAGCCACAGCAGCAGTTTTGGGCTTTACTTAAATTCGCGCTTCCCCCTGATGACGAACGTAATGGCGAGTATCCCGAAAATCACGGAACCAAAGCTCCAACCCATGAAGTACCAATCTGTACAAATATTGTCGAATATCCAGGGGAGCTGCAAACCCGGCACCATATCTGCGAACATAAAGATAAGTAAGCCGAATATCGCAAGAAGCCCAGCAGCACCGAAGAGTGCGCAGATAGATCCGGCAAGCGCCAGTCCCCATCTCCTTCTTCTTAAGGCATAGATACCACCTACTATCGCAATTATCCCCAATACGATTGACGGGACACCAGCGCCCCCTGCAAATGAAGCAGCAAATGCTATGCCGGGGATCACACCAATGATTCCTGCAATAATACAGAGTATGCCCGCAGTTGTCGGCTTCCAGGTTCTCTCCATGTCTTGTCCGCCTTTCTATTCTTTCACATAACGATATAGTTAGAAGCTCTCAAGGTCAATACCCAAAACCTCAATGATTGCCATGGCAGCGGCTTTAGGCTTCACCTAAATTCGCGCTTCCCCCTGATGATGAATATAATGGGGAGTATCCCGAAAATCACAAAACCAACGATGGAACCAATGAAGGGTCCTTTCCAAATTGGCCAAATAATGGCGATTATCTCGGGTATCGTGGCGCCGAATGGGGCGCTATTTGGCTGGTCCGAAAACATGGCGATAGAGGCGACTAGCACGAGAACCCCGAGAGTCACAAAACCAACAAGTGCACAACAGATAGACCCAGCAAGCGCCAATCCCCACTTCCTTCTTCTCAAGGCATAGATACCACCCGTTATCTGAATTATCACAAATATGATCAAGGGAGCACAAATGACGAAAGATATGCTACCAAAGAGTATAGCAGCTGCTATGACAGTGCCCGCACCTATGGCTCCTGCAATAATACAGAGTATGCCCGCAGCTGTTGGCTTCCAGGTTCTGTCCATGTCTATCCTCTCCAAATTCGCTAGCTGGACTAGCTATCAGCCAAAGAGATAAATCCTAATCCTATTATACCACTCGCTGAGTCAGTGAAGTTTGACGATAGCCTGAGGCTTTACAGGTCAGCCACGGCTAGCCTTCTCAAGGAGAGTTCTTTATTTTACGCATTACTTGTTGTGCAGCCTCTAAATTCCTTCGGCTGCGGGATATTGTGGCTAGAGATTGCCGCACACCTTTCAGGTGCTGGCAATGACAATATAACCGTACCTCCGCCCTTATGGGTGGAGGTAGGGAGGAAAGCTCACTTCAGGTCCCAGCCGCCGACATCGCGCTGCCTAGAACAAATCCCATTTGGCAAGCTCGATCTCAGGGCCCGCGGCGACCACGATGCCGTCGTCCTTAAGCCCCACCGTGTGATATTCGCTTGCGTCGACCTGAGTGATGTCCGTCCAGCCGCCGACATTGCACTGCCCGGCGCCGTTATCTCCCACGGCGACCACGGTGCCGTTGGACTTAAGGCCCACTGTGTGCTCCTGGCCTGCGGCGACCATGGGGGTGCATTCGGGCTCGGGCTTACTGAGGATCCATCGAATGAGCCGTTTTACCCAGTTCATTTAGCGGGCAAGTCAAAAGTATATAAGTCTATTGTGTTTAGCCTTTTGAAGCATGAACGGTTCCCCCTGGATACTAACCCTTTATCAACTGGAAAATACAGTTTCACAGTTAAAACTTTGGAGGTAAACAAAAAGGATTATGAAACTAAGCTAGTCTTTAACATTACCCTAAACAACGAGCAGATCAATAACCTATCTACTGGAAGTTACTTGATACCATTCTTGGATGAAGTTAAGGACAAACGAGAGAAATTACACAATTAGCAACTATCCTGAGTTTTAGATGAGGACTTTCTAGTCACAAGAAGACTGAGGTCTCACCCTACTGTTTACTTTTTCCCCTGCAGCAGCAACTTATTTGTGCCCTGGACTAGGCCAATGCTAAACATTCCCGAGGATTGTTGGGTAACAAGGCAGGGTTTTGTCGCCCTGGGTGCATATTATGGACAAAAGCTTGACCAATTGTTGATGCTAGTTAAGGTACACCTTCCACTTGTCTAGAACACTCGTCAATGTAGCGCACGTTATATGTTCAACGAACCCTACTTCGATATTCCTCGCTTTGGCTACCGACTTGATTTCTGGGCTGGGAATCATCGCATATGAGTTAGGGGTGACGATCTCATCCAGTAGGGTATAAACGGCAGTGTATTCTACGCCTTGTGCGAGCGTCCCATCATTCAGAGCTTTCAGGAAATCGGATCCGGGCGCCATCGCCTGGCACGCGGGCGTCCAATACATCACGAATGACATTAGTGTGCCCTGGTGTGGCGTTGCCAAGGTCACCATGTCATCAACATATTGATCCCCAGCAAGCTTCTCCACACACCACCTGGCGACAAGTCCGCCCATTGAGTGACAAACTAAGTCTACCTTCTTCCCGTAGGCTTCAGAGATCTGCTTAACGTAGGGTAGCAGAACCGCAGCATATACATCTGGTGAATCAATGGTTGTAAGCGGATCACCAAAGCTAATGATGTATATGTCTGAAGCCCTGTACCCAATCTTCACCAGATTCTCTTTCAGAATAGGCATTACCATGGCATCTCCGCTATCCATGTATCCATGAACCAGGATTATGGGCTGTTGGCCGGGAGGCGTGGGGGCACTAGCTTGTCCCAGAATCGCCGTGAGTAAAAGCGTTAACAGCAGAAGTGTTGATAGGAGAAGTAGAAATATGCTACGGTATGCTAGCTTCTTCAATTTCTCTTCCTCGTTTCTGTTCTATACTTCTTCTGAGGATTTTCACCAAGCTGCTTCGAGTATACCACAGGATAGGTTAGCTCATCTGAGAGACGTGGTGGCTCTCAGCATATTACAGTATCGAGTTGCAACTCACTTCGCTATAGTAAGGTCAAGTCGAGGATGCCGCGAGATGTACT
>DATKVL010000250.1:0-2319 GCA_035530115.1 Dehalococcoidia bacterium
GGTCAAGCCTGCATTATAAGTAGAAGCTTCCGATACGGGGTCGCCACTGTTAACATCCCAAGAACTTGTGTTAAGGTCAATGCTTGGAGAACAGGCAGCTTCTTCTTCCCCCCATTCTCCCCAAGTTGGCTCAGGGTCACACCATTGACGGACAACAACATCATCAATCCAGAGGCTAGCTGACCCATAAACCTGCTGAAAAATAATAAGGTCTGCACTCCCAGTGGTTGTTCCCATTGTGCAATGGACTACAGTCTCGTCTTGGTAGATATCATATGTCCCGCCAGACCAGTCTATATTGGTTACTCTAAGTTGTGTCCACTGTTCCCTTGTTATGTAAATGCCTGTGCCTGTGTAGACAACTCCGTCAAAATACTGCAATTCACGAGTAGCCCCATCATGTTGAAACAGGATTCGTTTTGCCCCATCGCCATGCCAGAAACGGAAGGCACTAGTGCTATCGAGCCTCAACCAGAGGCCTATCGTATACTCAGCAGCAACTTGTGAAATACGAGCCGATGGGGTATTTGTCCCATCCCTGGAAAGTCTTGCACTCCTTGTTCCCGAATAAGAGTATGCTGTGTCTATCTTGACTGTGCTAGTACCACCAGCAACTATGTCCCAATCTATATAACCACCATCGGTACTGAGGTCATCTTCATCATTTCCCCACTCGAAGTCATCCCATTGGAGAAACGTATCAGGCTCGCTACTATTTGAACTTGCCCCAATATCACTATAATAGATATAAAATATGCCTGAACTTGGTGAAGCAGGTATTGAATTAAACTCTACCCAGAAGATAGCATCATCACCTGAGTTATAGGACTTTCTCCAATGGTCAAGTTCAGTTTCCCCATCTGACTGAGTGAACCTAATATCATCAAAGTCATCTTGGCAATTTCCATTTAACCCAATACGCCCAAGTCCCGGGATGAGCTTATCCCCTGAATCTAGAACATAGACTTCTAAGTCGGAATTTGTGAAGTCATCGTTGTCTTGGTCTGAAAAGATAATCTTTAGTTCACTCCCATCTAGCACCTCGTTACACTGGGACACGCCATCCTCCTGAAACGCCGATGAAGGCATGATGGTTGTTTCTTGACTCCACGCTGAGCCGTTCCAATGCCACTTCTCTAAGCTATGGCTAGAATGAAAGTACGCGCTTATATCATTTGATGCAGTAATGGTGAACGCTGATTCGCCACTGGCTGTCCCACTGCCAATCTGAATAGGACTCTCCCAAGATGAACCACTCCATCTGATGAAATAGGTTGATGTGTCGGCATCTACGAAAAACACGTAGATAATATAGGGGTATCCGTTGGAATCGAGATGAAGCTTAGGGTGATAGCCTATTTGGTCTGTTCCGGTTGTTGTAACTATCTTACAGTAAGTGTCAGCTTCGGTGGTAGTTATAGACGTGCCTAAATCAGTCCCACCCATCGAGTACATATGCCCATCCGATATTTTCAGATAAGCATGGTAAAGGTTTATTCTGAGGGTACTTGGGTCCGTCTGCTGGTACGTCCATGATACATGAATAAGCCCATTGACAGAGTCGTACTCAGGGTTTCCCATATAGATGCCCTCGTTGGGCACTTCATCAGCTTCGATAATCGTGGCAACAGCACTCCACGTTGCACCATCATCCTCAGATTTTCTGTAAACTTCAGGAGCATTGACAGAAGCCCCGTAATCCACATAATCCCTAGCGAAGAGCCATAGATATCCGTCAGTATCCTTTATGACCTGTGGATAAGTTGCGCCAGAGGTCAAGGAAATTTCAGCCTGTGCCGTCCAAGCCGATATATCTTCAGCACTGTTTGATTTCGAGTGCTTAATGACGGGATATCCAGAGGCATGACAACCAAAAAAGACATGAATATATCCACTATTATCCACAATTACAGATGGTGCTCCATGAAAATCCCCAGAAATAGGATTGTCACCTACCTTAATTGCCCCATGCCAAGTTTGTGTAGAATGATTATAGGCATCAATATAAGGGTCTAACCCTGCTCCTTGCCACACTACATAGGTATTCCCATTATAATAATAGGCTTGGGGGTATGTATTGGAATAGATAGGACGGCACATTCCATTAGTAGCCATTGGTGGATAGTTCTTATGAATCCCTAGCTCCATCTGGTAGTCAGTCTGAGCACCAGCAGATGTGCCATTTATTGTTATTTGCTTGCGGTAGCTATATCCCGATAACCAGTTCTCACCATCTGGGTTTGCACCCACTGGAGTAATGATGCCAATAACGGGAGTGAACAGGATGGCTATGAGCAATAAGAGTATAGCTCTTTTCAT
>DATKVL010000251.1:0-1842 GCA_035530115.1 Dehalococcoidia bacterium
CACTGAAGTTGCCTGACCCTGCCGCAATCATAGCAAATAAGATTGCCTACCGCAAGGAAACTACGCGCGTTCACGCCAGTAGTGATGCACGGTTTGTTCCCTCACCACTGAGAGTCTGAATTTCCTCTCCCTTGACAGGAAGAGACTAGGGTGAGGGTGATGAATTAAGTGACAAAGCACGCAGCAGTCGCCAAGCACCAGCACAAGTGCCCTCGTATCAGCCCTTTAATCCCAGCGTTTTTCTATGGAAAGACTTCTTAATTTGCGAGCTTATTGCTGCCCTAACACTGACTCCGATTTTGAACGGAGCACAGACTCAGGAACGGCGCCAACGCTTTGTTCAATTACTTTGCCACCTTTGAAGTATAATATCTGTGGGATGCTCATGATTTGGTACTTTGAAGCCGTCTGGGGGTTCAAATCTACGTTTAGTTTGCAGAATTTGAGCCGACCTGCATACTCCCGGGCTAGTTTCTCTGTGATGCGGGCAATAATGTCGCATGGGGCGCATCCGAATCCCCAAAAATCCACCATGACAGGCGAGCTACATTTCAGAACCTCATCTTCAAAGTTTCCATCGTTAATTTCAATAATTCCCGCCGCCATTTCTTCTTCTTTGACTTTAATTTCAACTAGGATATCTCCAGGACGGCCGTCGGTTATCTGGAGGACATTGGCTAGCTTTATCGTACTGCCTGTCCTCGCCCCTGCTGGAATGCTCACCTCTAGCCTTGTATCCTTCCTAGATAATACCTTTTTAGTTCCCAGCCTCGCCTCTTCTGCCGTAACAGTTATCTGATAGTGAACTGGGCTAAATGTTTGGCTTCGATCAAAGGGTCTGTTCATAGTGCCCTCCACTCCAAACTAAATTTAAGTCTCTTTTTCTTGCTGACCTCATTTCGGCCCACTTCAGTATGCTGTGAGACAAGCCAAAAATCAAGCCTCTGTCTTCGTTCATATGACCAGTGATTCGAACCTGCGCTTCAAGAGGGCAATTGTGACCTGTACCTACATGGTAGGGAAGCGGCATAAAGAAGCTATGGCAATGACAGGATTTTCTATCATGCTTTTCCAAGACTTTAGGCGTTTCGGGCTAGGTACTCCAGAGCTTGCTCCAAGTCCATAGGTAAAGGCGAGGTAAATTCCTGGTATTGCTTCGTTGATGGTAGACGAAAGCCAAGGCGGTAGGCGTGAATAAATTGCCTGTTGAGATGAGCCGATTTTATTCCATAAATGGGGTCACCGACGACCGGACAGCCGATAGCTGACAGGTGTATTCTGATTTGATGTGTACGCCCTGTTATCGGGGTGACTTCGACTAAGGTGTAGGCATCCAGGTATTTTCGGACTCGATACTGGGTAGTAGCTTCTTTTCCTGGTTCGACTATCGCCATTCTTTGTCTACTATGAGGGTCTCGCCCGATAGATGCTTCGATGACTCCCTGTTCCGGGGATAGCCTTCCTTTAACAAGGACAAGATACCCTTTGGTTACAGTGCGGCTTTTGAACTGTGCGGCTAAATATTCCCGGGCAAAGTCGTTTTTGGCAATGACTATAAGGCCCGATGTATTTTTATCTAGTCTGTGAACTATGCCTGGGCGCATCAGCTCGTTGCTCATGGTCAGGCTGGGGCAATGGGCTAAGACGGCATTGACTAAAGTATGGCTGGGATGCCCCGGGGCAGGGTGAACTGTCAACCCGGCAGGTTTATCTATGACCAATATGTCCTCATCTTCATAAATTATGGCTAAAGGGATTGGTTCAGCTAAAGGACGGACTGGTAGGGAAGGAAGCTCGACTGTTACCCTGTCGGCTTTATTTAGCCGCTGACTCGCTTTTGTC
>DATKVL010000252.1:0-1797 GCA_035530115.1 Dehalococcoidia bacterium
TGTATTGCTATCGGGTAAATTGAATAAACGTGCTGCCACAGTACTGGAAGCATTCGCCGAACCCACATATAATACCGGAAAAAATGGGATAATTTTAGCTTGCTTGAATGTAATTTTGTGATTTAATTTCTATAATATATATATGTAAGAGAAAAGACAATCATAGATTGCCTATAATTTTAAGGAGGAAAAATAGTATGACTTGTAGACAGATTGCAGAAGCCCAGGGCGCTGATTATAACTTCGTCCGTCAGGCCGTAAAGGATGCTGGATTTACACTCAAGCCGGGGCGTAATCCAAGGGATTTCACCGTCAAGGACACGGCCAAAATCGTAAAGATGCTTGCCGTCGTGATCAAGGCTGCCGCGAAGGCCAAGGCCGAAAAGAAGGTCGATGTAGAACCCGTCAAGGCCCCGGCCAAGAAGCCCACCTCCAAGGTAGTGGAAAAAACTCCGGCCAAGAAGGCAGAAAAGAAGGAAGAAAAACAGCCTGCAAAGAAGGCTGTCCCGGCCAAAAAGCCCGCGAAGGCTCCGGCCAAGAAAGTTGTGAAGAAGCCAGAACCGGCTGATGACGACGAAGACGACGAGCTGGTCAACACCACGCCACAGGACGATGATGACGATGATGAAGACGACCTGGATGACCTGGACGATGATGACGAAGAGGATGATGACGAAGAGTAAAAAACTCTTCCGTGGGCTGCCGTTGAAATATATTGGCGGCTCACGCTTTTTATTTGCGTCTATAGCTCATTTGGTAGAGCAACTGGCTTTTAACCAGTGGGTGGTGGGTTCGATCCCCGCTAGACACAACACATATAAATATGGCAAGGGTATATGGTGCCGTCGGCATGATAGTATTTATGTGTTAATTTTTTGAAGACCTATTGCCCATCAATAGGCGCTATGGGGGGGATTGGCGTAATTGGCAGCCGCATCTGACTTAAGATCAGATACCGCATGGTGTATGGGTTCAAATCCCATATCCCCCAAATTTGAGTTGATAAAACTATTACAAGGAGAGTAAAAGTGGAAAAAGAATTTGAAAGGGATTATCATCAGGACGTAAAAATAAATAAATTCAAATTGCCGGATGAGTGCGAACAGCACGCATCCATTTATCTTTATTGGGCAGAACATTTAGCCAATGCAAAATCAGACTTGAACGATGCCAAAAAACGAGCTGATTTTATAGCGTCAGAAACTGGTTTATCTATCAGAACACATTGGCAAGATGATGATGGTAAATTGACCAATGATGCCGTAAATGCCAAAGTTGACAATAATGAGAAAGTAATAAATTCCAGGGATAAACTACAAACATTGGAACGCAGAATAAATATTTTAAGTGCAGTGGTTTCCGCAATGGATCATCGCAAGAGCGAATTGAATAATTTGACATCATTAGTACTCGGTGGATTTTATGCTACCCCACATGGCAGTAATAGTGGCAAGCATGAAGGCGTCACCGAGTCAGCCGAACGGGGAATAAGAAATAAATTGAACAAAAAAGGAAAGGCAAATGACGACGAAGAATAAAATAAACATAACTGAAGTTCATTTTACCAGAAAATTCAATTTAGGAAATTATGAAACAATGGATATTGGTTATGTCGCTACAGTAGCACCAGACCAAAATCCAACCGAAGTCATAAAGGCGTTGGATTTAGCTACAATTGCATATCGAAAAGAAAGAAAAGCAGGAGACAAAGCATGAAGAAGAGTAAACATGGATCCAATTCTTTAAAGGAACGAATGGAGCGCAGCCATAATACACGCGAGCGCGGAGGTAATACGC
>DATKVL010000253.1:0-1334 GCA_035530115.1 Dehalococcoidia bacterium
ACCATCTCCAGAAATCTCTCAAATAGGTATCGGTTGTCCCAGGGGCCGGGGGAGGCTTCGGAGTGGTACTGGATAGACAGGATGGGCAGGTCTCGGTGGCGGAGTCCCTCCACCGTGCCGTCATTTAGGTTTATGTGGCTAACTTCGAGTCCTCCTTTCAAAGTATCGGCGTCTACGGCATAACCATGGTTCTGGGCGGTGATATATACCTTGCCTGTAGCCAAATCCTGCACTGGATGGTTGCCGCCCCTATGCCCAAACTTCAGCTTATAGGTCTTAACCCCCAAGGACCTGCCTATGAGTTGATGCCCAAGGCATATGCCCATTATCGGCTTTCGTCCGATAAGCTCTCTTATCGTGTCCGTTATATTGTCAAGGAGAACAGGGTTGCCTGGGCCCGGTGATAGGACAATGCCATCGGGGTTTAATGCTAAGACGTCTTCTGCTGAAGCTGTGCACGGCATGGCAGTTGCCTGGCAGCCAAGCTGGCTCAAGATGCGCAGTATGTTGTATTTCAAGCCCAAGTCGATAACCAAGATTCTAAGAGATTGCTTCGTCGCTGACGCTCCTCGCAATGACAAGGAAGGTAGGGTCACAGTGGCAGGCTCGCTAGATTGCCACTCATATGCCTTCTCGGTGCTAACCTGGTGAACAAAATCAGTAACATCATATCTGGGCAAGGTTTTTAGCTCTTCTAATGCCTCCTCGGCTGTCATTTCCGAAGTGACCATTCCCATCATGGCTCCTTCCAAGCGCAAGTGACGAGTCAAGGCACGGGTATCTATGTCGCTGATGCCAGGGATGCCATAAGCCAGTAGAAATTCGTGCAAAGTACGGGTGCTCTGCCAGTGGCTGGGTTGGGAGCAATGTTCTCGAACAGCTAAGCCCCTGACCTGAATTTGCCTGGATTCAAAATCGGATTCGTTGATGCCATAGTTGCCAATCAAAGGATACGTAGCAACTAAGATTTGACCGGCAAACGATGGGTCGGTAAGCATTTCCTGATAACCGGTCATGCTGGTGTCGAAAACTACCTCACCATAGGTAGTAGTCTCGGCACCAAAGGAATGGCCTTCGTAAACCGGCCCATCCTCGAGGACTAGAATCGCTTTCTTAGCCATGAGACTTCACCCTAAAAATTCTGCGAATTTTTAGGGAACCCGTTTGCTTCGCTTTGCTAATCACCCTCACTTATGCCCCCTTCTTTCAAGGGAGAGGGCAGGGGATAACAAGGAATCATCTATATAAACTATCCTGCCGCTCACTATGGTCGCCATTACCTTGCCCTTAAACTTATAGCCATCGTAAGGGGTATTCTTGCCTTTGGAGGCGAA
>DATKVL010000254.1:0-3694 GCA_035530115.1 Dehalococcoidia bacterium
CCTCGCAGCAGCCCTCGCAGCATCCAATTCTTGAGTAGTCGCCAATCCATTAGCGAAGCGTTCCGCAACATCCAGCGCTTCAATGCTACGCTTATCAGTCATCAAGTGTTGAACCTGACGGGCACACCAGACTGCAAACAATCTCCATTCACGGTCATATTCAGGAGCGGCACGGCAGCACCACAACGCGTCGTCCAGTCCGTTAGATTCAAGGATTACCAAAAATGGCAACGGTTCATCATCGGGTGTGGTCTTACCGAGATGCTTAAGCAGTTTTGTCCAACCAGATTCGCAAGGTGAACAGGCGCGTATTTTTTTGAGTGTTGTAAGTAAATTTTTCATCTCGGAACCCACATCACGTATTGAACAATCGCTCCTTCAGCCCAAGCCTTAATCACTCCACAATGTTTATGTTTCATGATGCAGACGCTGCCATAAGAGGATCTCCGCAAGTTCATCTTCTGGACCCGTCCAACCTGTTGGCTTGATTACGTCCCATCCGCTGCCGCGCTTGGAGACTTCTTTTTTGGGTGTCCGGACTTTGGCCATATTGGCGCGATGCACTGCGGCCATGCCTTCGTCCCACATGTCGGGCGTTACGCCCATGAACAAAGCTGTACCATAGACCACATATGCGAGGTCTAGTAGAGCATCGAATGCTTCAACGCGGTTGTCAACTTCAAGAGCAAGAGCTAGCTCGTTTAATTCTTCCTGAATAAACTTGAGCCTGTATTCTTGATCTGCCTGGTTGTACGACAACCTGTCGATGGATCCATCTGGCAAATTGAACTTCTTATTGAACTGCTGTACTAACTTGATGCCCATTATTTTCTCCTTTGCATGAACATGTCGACCAACATTTTGCGGTATTCGATGCCGCCCTGTATCACGGCTTGGGTCTTCAATGGCTTCTTTTCCCTGTCCAGTATTCCTTTGGGTACTATATCCGAAAACAGCGATTTAAGCATCTGTTTTTTTGTCCGCTGGTCGTAGGGTAAAGCCAACGCCCCTTGTATTACATTCGGCGCCAAGAACGGACTTCGGAGTTCCACTGTAGAAGCCATCATTGTCTTGTCCAAGCGTGGCAAGTGGTAATGGATAAGTTCACTGAAAACGTCGCTCCATTGTGAATCGTACTCTTGTGCCCGCCTGTAGCCTCCAAACAGTTCATCAGCTCCGTCACCACTTAATACAACTTTGAAGCCGGCATCATGTACAGCTTTCCCCAGTTGGTATTGCGGAAGCACGCTACCCAGGTCCACAGGCTCTTCCGTGGCTTGCATGGCCTTCTCCAGACTCGTAGGTTCAAGTTCTAGTTTTGAGATCGTGACGTTAGAGGGCCAGTCAATAAGATCAAAATATTCGGACTCACCGTTGTCTATGTGAAACACGGTCATTGGTCCTTCGGTCTTTCGCGCTGCAATTAGGGACACAATAGTAGAGTCCAGGCCTCCGGAACATAGAGTAGCCACAGGAACATCAGAGACTAACCTGTTCTCCACTGCCCGGATAATTTCAGTTCGCAAGTCTACAACTTTAGGCTTCATCTCAAAGTATCTGCCTTGGGTAAGTCCCTGCTTGCCCATGAACAGATATGCGTATCCGCTCTTTAATCTTAATACTTCATTGTATGGCGTGCGCAAGGATGGATCGTAACCCCACTTGATGACATTAGACATAAAGTGTTTGTTGATTGTCAAATTATCTGTCATTGCTTCGATGGCTTTCAGTTCAGAAGCAATGATCCCGACAGAAACATGGTAGTAAAGAGGTTTGATAGACATATGGTCCGTGATCACGGCTGTCACCCCGGAATATTTGTTGTGAAGTGCCATCGCCCAGAAGCCGTCGTGGTCATGTAAGAATGTAGGACCTTTATTCTGCAGTTCCTTCAATGTAAACAAGGCGTCGTTCTCTTGTGTAGTTGTAAAGATTTCACCGGCAAAGATACCGACCCAATCTCCTTCGTCAAAAGGTTGGTCGTATTCAGGTCCTAGCCCGCGAATGGGGAGGCGAACATGCCCTAGTGCAGTGTTATCTCCTAGCCAATAGTCCATGCGGCCTGGAAGGCCCCTGTGGCCCATTGCATTCAGCCCGCGTGCCATTATTGCTGCTATTGCTGCGCGGTTAGGACCTTCACCCAACATTACAATGAGTCCGCACATACACCCTCCTCAATCAAAGCTTGCCACACGAAGTCGCCTTCCTTGTCTGTAGTCCAGTCGTATAGATAAATCTTCAGCTTTTTGCGCCGCATAATCCGGATAGTCAGTGCGTCATACATGTCGATGACGTCTCCGCGCATTTCCATAATGCCTAATACCAGCGCTGCGGATTTATAGGCTTTCTCTTGGACAGGCTGTGCCATGATTACAGATTGCGGCGGACGACACATGATAATGAATGGGTTGAACTTCTCCAGCCATTCCAGCGCTTCTTCAAGATCCATCACGGGTTCTCGTCCTAGCGCTTCGGAATAGACCAATTCGCTGATTGCAGGGCATCGGTCGCGCACTGCGGGTGAACATGCAGCGAACATCGCCATGCGCTTCCAGGCTTCTCCTGCATCGCGCAAAGGACCTCCATCATGGCCAGCGCTGGGCAAGCCCCACGAGTCTGTCAGTTTATTGAATAGTTCGGACTTCCCAGATCCGTCCGGACCTTCAATAAGAATGCTTCGTTTGAGTGTCATGCTGTAACCTTCTTTCCGTTGATCAGATATGTAACGGGTTTAAATTGTGGGTTTAATTGAAATATCTTTTTACATACGCCTCGGTACTAGCCCCAACAATAGGAAACTTTATCTTCTCTTTAAACTGTCTGACTCGTCTAGCTGCCATGACTACTCCTTTAAAAAGATTTCGGTTTGACATCGTAGCCGATGTACAGCGGATGTCCTGGTGAACCATCTTTGTTCAGCTTTAGGTAATATGGTATAACCCCAATCGCCAGAATCATGTCCATTACTTGTCGCCCACGATTGTTCAATTTACCATGCGCACCCCAACCGCATATTACCATCCCCGCGGCTGCAACTGTCTTACGAATGTGTCTGTCATTTTCTGGACCCACAGGATCCTTGTGAGTGTATAGATCTTTAGGGTAAGGTGAACGAAGGGCGAATATGTTGACAACCATCAAACTTCCAAAGCCCATGTCCTTGGCTCGGCGTTCACATCGGTCTATTGTGGAATCATTTACTACATCGTCTGCAGTGCTGGGGTTGAGCATTATGAAGACAAGCTGTTCTCCGGGTCCCCATGATCGCCATAGCCTGTAGCGATACTGTTCACACTTTGAGAACTCTGCTCCTAGTGTTTTCATCTAAAGACTCCTTTGTTTGAGTGTCATTGTGCCGCTCCAATCATGATAATTAGAAAAATGAATGCAGGAATAAACAGCCCGTTGAACAGGCAGACCCACATTAAGATTAAAGATACTATGGCTAGCAGGAACACTTTGCACTCCTTGTTTGAGAACTTGCTTTGTGGAATGTTGAGCTGGGATCCTTCTGACCCGTATTCAGCGATCAACTGAACGGGTCTCTCAACACTCCACAAAGCACCTTCGTTAGAAGGTGCTTTGCATTACGCCAACGTGTACAGCTTGGCAGCTTTGTCGTACTCGATCTTGAAGCCGTTCTTGCTGCGCAGGATGCCGATTGCCGTACGGGTATTTGGCACGTCATACCCGC
>DATKVL010000255.1:0-2642 GCA_035530115.1 Dehalococcoidia bacterium
ATTCGACAGACGGTCCTGCATCGAAGTCCGTCCGCGTTAATTGACGAGCTTGTCGTGGCAAGGGAATATCAGGGCAAAGGCGTTGGCAAGCAGTTGGTGCTGGCTGCCATCGAGAAATGTAGACACCTTGGGTGTTGTGAAGTTGAAGTGAGCGCTGAGAAGACAAACCTGGAAGCAAGAAAGTTCTACAAGAAGTGCGGATTTGAGGAAAGAGGGATGCTTTTCGAAGTGGATTTGTAGTTAGTGCAAAAACTGAACAAACCCAAATATCGAAATCCAACTGCTTAAATGCCAAACCTACCCCTTTTTCTCATTTGGATTTTGAGCTTTGGAATTTAGTCAATGAGATTGCCACGCCCCGACAAGTCGGGGCTCGCAATGACACAGGGGAAAGACTCAGAATGACACTCCTTTTTCAATCGCGAAGGAAGGGATTCCTTCACGCCTCGATTTGTCATTGCGAGGAGCGAGATTCCTCGCTCACGCTCGGAACAGGCTCCGCAATCTCGTGGTGGGGCTTGGGCGGGCGGGCGGCTTTATATTGGGTGCGGAGGCATCTGGTGCACATGTTGACTTTTCTTTTCCTTCCTTCTACCATAATCGTAGTCCGGTGAATATTAGGCAGCCAGCGTCGCAGGGTATGCCTTTTGGAGTGGCTTACATTATGCCCGGTTTGAGGTTTTTTACCGCAAATCTCACACTTCATAGAAACTTCTCTATTCTGTTAAATTCGCATCAATGATATCATAATTATCAGCCCGGGTGAAGGGGTGGGATGAAAACTGATTTAGCCGATGGTCAAACCCTGAAGGAAATGTTTGCCTCAGGAACCGCCTGGCTAGAAAAAAGCGCCTCCGATATCAATGCTATAAACGTTTTCCCCGTTCCCGATGGTGATACCGGAACCAATATGGTGCTCACCATGAAGTTTGCCCTGGAAGAGGCAAAGCTCAATTCGGATAACCACGTCTCTTCGGTAGCCAAATCACTGGCTCACGGTGCTTTAATGGGAGCGCGGGGCAATTCCGGAGTTATCTTATCTCAATTCTTTAGAGGTTTAGCTAAAGGGCTGGAGGGCAAGACCCATTTCGACGGCGGGGATTTTGCCAGAGCACTGGCCGGAGCCTCACAAACTGCTTACAAAGGGATTGTCAATCCTGTTGAGGGAACTATCTTGACAGTACTTAAAGACGCGTCTAAAGCTGCTAAAGAAGCAGTTAAAAATGATGATGCCCTGGTCTCGGTATTCGAAGCCGCGGTAAAATCGGCTGAGGCTTCAGTGGCCCGGACGCCCAGCTTACTGCCAGTATTAAGGGATGCCGGAGTGGTGGACGCCGGTGGGCAAGGATTGTACGTTTTGCTGGACGGCGCCCTGCAATTCCTCAAGGGAGAGTCACAGAAGCTACAGTATCGGAGGCCCCGCCTGGTTGTTGCCGAGACAGAATTAGTTCCCAGGGCAGCTCAAAGGCCTACACAGCTGGAAACGCCCCACGGGTATTGCACAAATTTTGTCCTGGAGGGGCAGAATCTTAATCTAGACAAAATCGAAAAAGACCTCAAAAGGAAGGGGCAATCTTTGATAATTACAGGCGACGATACTCTGGTTAGAGTTCATATCCATAGCTTAGAGCCCGGTGAAATCCTGAGATATGCCACAAAGTTGGGCAAGCTGCATGACATAACTATCAATAACATGGATGACCAGTATGCCGAATTCATCAAGATGCAGAAGGAAAGAATGCCTCAAGTGGATATCGCTATGGTAACAGTGGCCACGGGAGACGGGTTTTTCGAGCTGCTTAATAGTTTAGGTAACATAATCATTATCCCCGGCGGGCAAACGATGAATCCCAGCGTTCATGAACTCTGGCAAGCTGTGGAATCAGCCCCCTCGGACAACATTATTCTATTGCCCAATAACAAGAACATCGTGTCTGCCGCTTCTCAGGTCCAGTCCTTAACTTCCAAAAAAGTGAAGGTGATTCCCACCAGGAATATCCCTCAAGGCATAGCGGCATTTCTGGCTTTCGGTTACGACTTGAATCTAGAGAAAAATGCTCAGGCTATGGAGAAGGCAATAAAGAAAGTAAGGGCTATAGAGGTTACCAGAGCAGTGCGTGAGACCCGTCTTAATGGCCTGGAAATAAGAAAGGGGCAATTTATTGCCATTCTGAACGATGAAGATTTGATAGCCAGGGCTGATAAAACAGGGGATGTTGTCCTGGAAGCTCTAGGCAAAGCCGGAGCTGAAAAGGCAGGGATAGTCACAGTTTATTACGGTGCTGAAATCAAGGGTGCTGAAGCTCAAGAGATAGCCCAGGAAATTCGTGATCGCTATCAGGCCGAGGTCGAGGTAGTTTATGGTGGCCAGCCACATTATAATTATATAATTTCCCTGGAATAGCGTTTGCGGCAAAGCTACAAGTAAGAGGTAAGTAATAGTGGTTAAGGTTGTAACTGATAGCTGCTCGGACATTACCCCGCAGTTAGCCCGGGAGTTCGGGATTACCGTGGTGCCGTTGTACGTCCAATTTGGCAATGAGACCTACCGGGATAATATTGACCTGAGCACGGAGGAGTTCTACCATAAGTTGAAAACAACTAAGATTCACCCAACTACATCAACGGCCACCCCGGCTGAT
>DATKVL010000256.1:0-1891 GCA_035530115.1 Dehalococcoidia bacterium
ATGTTGTGACCTAGTTTACCAGTTTGCCTTGCATCAAGGATAGATGTGAATAGCTTGTCTCTGTGGTAAAATAGAGTTATAGTTAAGATTCAGCAAGTACTGTAATTATGATGTTTGCTTTTGCTGATGAGTAGCCCAGCCTGTGGATTTGGGGGGATAGACATTGTGAATGTCTAGGAGGTGAAGCTATGCCATCTTGTCCTATTTGTGGAACTAAAGTGAGCGAAGGCACTGGGTTTTGTCCTAAGTGTTTGCGTCGACTGATGACAGGGCAAGCCGGTAAAGGAAAGAGTAAGAAAAAGCTGGTAGGAATCATAATAGCTTGTGTTATAGCTATCAGTGTAGTGATTGTCGTAACTGCACCCTTACCAAAGGTGCCATCAGGAAGCGTAGCGGAGCTTGAGTACGTTGCGGCCTCTGCCCATGATTTTGCTGAAGAACTTTTCGCCCCTGAATTGACAAGTTTACAGAGAGATGATCTCTGGAAAGACTATGAAGGAAAGCAAGTTGAATGGACAAATGAACTTAAATATGTGTCATCAGAAAGAGGACAGCTGGTAGCTTATTTTCTTAATCCATTGGACTGGACCCGAACAGAGGTCGAGGCTGTCTTTGATGAAAGTCAGATGTTGAGCTTACTACAACTTCAAGAGGGCGACCTGGTCACTTACACGGGCGTCCTGGCTAGCTTCAGAGAAGCTGAAATTAGCTTGACAGATTGTACTGTCGTATCCCTGCCTCTTGTACCCTTATGGTGGAATGACGACATTGATACTCACAGCAAACGAATTCTGGTTGCGGATGAAGTGCTCTATCTCGGTCCAAGTACATATGACGATGCTACTGAATATCTCCCCCGTATCCCTCCCCAAATCACAGCTATCAACAGAGAAACGGGGGAGTTGCTGTGGGAAGGTGAGGAAACAGAATCCATTTTGGTGGGAATTGACTCCCACTATGTATACGCTTGGCATTTGGCAAACATTGTTCCGATGCGTGAGCCCGATTACCCCTGGTATTGGTTTGCATCTAATATAACCGCTTTAGACAAAGTATCTGGTCAGATTAGCTGGTCTTCTTTCCTCTCTGAGGGCGTTGATTGTCTGTCGCAGTATGACTGCCTCCCCGACGGATGGTCCCAGTCTGATTTTGTGAACTGCTGCATATTGAAAGGACGTGTGAAGGAAGAGATAACTAACGAGGGTGAGCCCGGTCTGACTTTTCTGATAGATAAACCACCTCTCTCCGAACTAACTTATGAATATCAAGGGGTCATTTATAAGAGCGCTTGTGCTTTCTATGGGGGCGTAGGAGCAGAGTGTGGTGCACTTCAGGCTCTTGACCAGCAAACGGGTGACTTCTTCTGGATGATGACTTTTCAGCAAACAGGTGTGAACGATTTTTCAATAGTTGATGGAATTCTCTATGTATCAACCGATGAAGGAGTTGGTGCTTTTAAACTCTAATTAATTAGTCTTAGCCCAAAGGCCTTTCGCCTTTGAGGTGCTCACTGGAATTTGGACAGCTTATCAAAACTGAATCTAACAGACCTCCAAAATCCAAATAGGTCAGAGGCAAGTATCTGAATATCAAGAATGGGGTATGCCCTTTGGATTGGGCGATGGGCTAGCTCTAACCGTTGCTTATGTTACAGTAGAGCCTCAGGCTATCCTCAAACCTTGTGTTTCTTGTGTGTTGTCTACCAGGCTGCTATAATGTCGCAAAGGGAATTGCGTTTATTAGGAGACGAATGGCTCAGAAGAAAGCAGCCAAAAAGACAGGAAAGAAAGCGCGGAAGAACGCCGCGGAATATCTTCGGAAGGGCCCGAAGAAGCGATGAGATAAGAGTCGATTTATTTGCAATCTTGAGCGGATTCTGTTTCATTCTTGC
>DATKVL010000257.1:0-4571 GCA_035530115.1 Dehalococcoidia bacterium
GATAATCTATAATACAGTTTTAGGAGTTTGCCGCATGATCTCTGTGGAAGAAGCCCTGGAGAAGATTTTGAGCTATGTCAAGGTTCTTGAGCCTGAACGGAAGCCTATTCTGGACTGCCTGGGACAGGTTCTGGCTGAGGACATTTATTCCACTATAGATATTCCCCCACTGGATAATTCTGCCATGGATGGTTATGCCCTGCGAGCTGAAGATACTCGGGGGGCTAGTGAATCATCACCGAGATACTTAGTCGTTGTTGGAGAGGTTGCTGCCGGGTCCATGCCCACAAGAGAGGTCACGCCGGGGACGGCTATTCGCATTATGACGGGAGCGCCATTGCCCGAAGGGGCTGACGCCGTGGTTCGATTTGAGGATACCGATGAAGTTAGCCGCAAGTCATCTAGGGAAGATTTGTCACACATCGGCATATTGTGCCAAGCGAAGAAGGGATTGAATGTCCGCTGTAGAGGCGAGGACATTGCCAGTGGAAATTTAGTTCTTAAAAAAGGCCAGGTGCTTCGCCCCCAGGAGATAGGGGTGCTGGCTTCCCTGGGGCGCTCCACTGCGCTGGTTATCCGTCAGCCGATTGTGGCTATTCTAGCTACGGGGGATGAGCTTATTGGTGTTGACCAGCCATTAGCTCCTGGTAAGATTTACGATAGCAATAACTATACCATTGCCGCCGAAGTCTCTCGCTATGGAGGGATTCCCAAAATCCTGGGCATAGGGCGCGATTCAGTTCGGTCTCTAACCGAGAAAATAGATGAGGGTTTGGACGCAGATATGCTCATTACCTCCGGCGGTGTGTCGAAGGGAGACTACGATATAGTAAAGGATGTCCTGGCAGAGCATGGGGAGGTTGGCTTCTGGACGGTTTGTATGAAGCCCGGAAAACCGCTTGCCTTTGGGATTATTAAGAAGGTGGAAGGAGGGAGAAAGGGGAAGGTGCCTCATTTGGGATTGCCGGGCAATCCCGTCAGCTCCATGATTACCTTTGAACAATTCGCCCGTCCTGCCATATTAAAAATGATGGGGAAGAAAATTCTGGCAAAGCCATCCATCCGAGCGATTATTGAGGATGATGTTGTGAATACTGATGGGCGCCGCCTCTTTGCTAGGGTAAGTGTAACCAAGCGTGGTGGTCAATATCATGCCTCCGTCACCGGTCCACAGGGCTCGGGAATCCTTACATCCATGGCCAGGGCCAATGGTTTGGCTGTTATCCCCGAAAGTAGCAGGGGGGTTAAGGCCGGAGATATGGTCGAGGTGCAGATGCTGGATTGGGGAGAGGAACAAGGCGAGGTGAAAACGTTGCCGATTGTTTCAATCGTGGGCAAATCGCAATCTGGTAAAACAGTGCTTATGGAGCAACTTATTGCCGAGTTTAAAAGGAGAGGATACAAAGTCGCTTCTTTAAAGCACAGTCACGGCGGGATGGAAATAGACCACCCTGGAAAAGATAGCTGGAGGTTTGCTCAAGCGGGCAGCGATGCCGTATTTGTTAGCTCGCCTGACAAGCTTGCCTTCATTAAGAATCTAAACCACGACCTTAATATTGAGGAAATTATGCCCATCCTTGGCCCTGAATTCGACCTAATCCTTGCCGAAGGATTCCGGAAAAGCAAAACTCCTAAAATCGAAGTGCATAGAAAAGAACTCGGAGATGACTTATTGTGTTCTCCCGAGGAACTTTCGGCCATTGTTACTGATGGGTCATTGGATATTGATATAGCTCAGCTTCCATGGGGTGATACAGTAGCAGTAGCTGATTTCATAGAAAAGAATTTTGTGTTGAAAAGCTGAAGCGATGCCTTTCTTCCCGTGAAGGAAGAGGGGTAGGTGAAGAAAATGTTTACCGTAGGGATATTGACCATCAGTGACAAAGGCTCAAGAGGAGAGCGTCAGGATAAAAGTGGAGAGGCTATTCGCGAAATCCTCTCCAGCATAGATGCCCGCATTGTAAATTACGACATCGTTCCTGATGAGAAGGAGCTTATTGTTGAAAAGCTGGTTAAGTGGGTAGATGAAGATGATTTAGACGTGCTCATCACCACGGGAGGAACAGGACTTACTCCTAGAGATGTTACTCCGGAGGCGACTCTTGCCGTGGTGGATAGAATTGTCCCCGGTTTTGCCGAGGCGATGAGGGCTGAGAGCCTGAAGAAAACCCCCATGGCCATGCTCAGTCGAGCAGTTGTGGGCACTCGTGGGAAATGCTTAATTATCAACCTGCCGGGAAGCCCCAAGGCAGTACGCGAATGCCTTCAAGTGATACTGCCGGTGCTGCCTCATGCTGTGGAAACGCTTAAAGGCCAAGCAGGCGAGTGCGGCATAGCCGAAGTTTAAGTTTAAGATAGCCTATCCAGTCCTGAGGCTTCGGATAACTTCCCCGATGCCGGGCCTCTTCCCATACATGAGCAAGTAAGTTCTGAAAATCCTGATGGTTAATAACAAGATTCCAATGATGGAGAGCACCAGCACTGCTATACTGGCAACCAGCTGCCAGGCAGGTATTACACTCACGCCGAGCCTCATTATCACTTCCACAGGAGCTGAGAGAGGGAAAATGGTAAAAAAGACCCAGACTGGGTTGTCCGGGAAGAACATAAGTAAAGATGTGAACCAGAGGGGTATAAGTGCAGGAAGTGTAAAAACCCCGATCAGTTGTTGCCCTTCGCGGGAACTGGAACTGATGGCGCCGATAGCCGCCGAAATCACGGCAAACAACAAGTAGCCCAGGATGAAATATACTACGGCCAGAACAACGAAATTGGCCGGTAATCGTATTGTGCTGATAAAGCCGCCGATGGACGAAGAAGCCAGGTTCAACAGGAATGGCGCCGAGATTACCCAGACAGCCACCTGTACCAGCCCGGCGGCGCCAATCCCTAGGACCTTGCCGGTCAGCAATTGCCGGGCGGAAACAGACGACAACAGTATCTCTATAAGGCGATTCTCTTTCTCTTCACTCAGCCCTTGGAGCAGATAAGTGGAGGAGAAAATGATGGAGAGTGCCAGTAGAATGCCAAAAACAAATGGAATGATCAAATTCCCATATCCACCTTGCTCTGGAGCCACGGCACCAGTTTCGGTAAGCCTGGTGCTAACCAGATTCAAGGGTGCCTCAATCCTGGCTATAGTAGCCTCGGGCACCTTACCTGCCAACAGATTACTTGTGAGGAAATTATTAATCGCTGTCGTTATGGCAGGGGACGCCGCAAGCTGTTTTTCCAGGGTATAACGGTTAATCACTCCAGTAGAAATATAATCCGGCGGAATGACGAAATATTCGTTAATATCGCCCTTGACCAGCGCATCGGTCGCATCATCCGGTGTGTCAAAGCGGACCAGCGTTATGTTTCCCTGGCTGGTGTATTGCTGGAATCCACCTAGCTCATCCACATACCCAATGGTCGTCGCTTCCACTGTCGGCATGGCGATTCCTGATACAAGCTGGGAAACTCCTATTAGCAGAAGGGCTATGAGTGGCACGATAAGGGTCATGACGATAAACCCCCTCCTCCTTGCCGTGTGCCGGAATTCATGCCTCAATATCAGAAGCGTCTTATTCATGGGCCTTACCCACTACCCTCAAAAATATTTCGTTAAGTGGAGGAGTAGCTATTTCAAAGCGATTGATTACTATTCCACGACTTACCAATCGTTCCAGGACTTGCTGCGGAGTCGTATTTCCATCGAGGACCAGCTCGACGTAGCCCTTGTGGGTGCGTTTCTCGGTAACTCCCGGCACCTCCCCCAGTTCCCCTTCAAACTCCAGCAGAACCGAATTGCTTCTATACCTGGACTTGATTTCAGCCAGATTCCCGTAAAGAACCGAGCGCCCGTGATTTATCATCAATATGCGGTCGCATAGTTCCTCGATTTCATTCATCTGGTGTGTGCTCAGAATCAAAGTTTTACCTTGATTCCTCAGATCAATGAGCATCCCTTTCAATAACTCCGTGTTCACCGGGTCGAGCCCGGCAAAGGGTTCGTCCAGAACAACCAGTTCCGGGTCGTGGATGACACTAACGATGAACTGAATAATCTGTCCCATGCCCCGGCTCAACTCCTCAATCTTTTTCCCTTTGTGGGGCAGCATACCTGTCTGATTGAGCAGCTCATCAGCTTTTATCTCGGCTGAGTGCCTGTCCATACCCTTGAGGGAGGCAAGGTAGACGATAGAATCTATGACCCTCAGCTTTTTATACAGTCCTCTTTCCTCAGGCAGATAGCCAAGCTTATTCTTGGTAGATTCACTCAACTTTTCGCCGAGGATAGTCACATCGCCCGAGTCCGGCTTGATGATGTCCATCATCATCCTGATGGTGGTAGTCTTGCCGGCACCATTAGGACCAATAAGACCAAATATCTCGCCTTGAGCGACAGAGAAAGAGAGGTCGTTAACCACGACCTTATCGGCAAAGGACTTGACTATATGGCTGACTTCAGCTGCAAGCATAGTAGCAGTTCTTTCCTGATTCACATTCTAGCACAGCGTCAATATTGTTAGTAACCTTATAGCAAAGCGTGAAGATATTTAAGACTTGGCTCCAGAATTGTGGCCGAG
>DATKVL010000258.1:0-4362 GCA_035530115.1 Dehalococcoidia bacterium
CGTGGAGTTCTTTATACTTGGGATTAACCAAGAACAGACTGTCTCTGAGTTTTGTGCCCATTAAAGCCTGTGAGAAGCCATCGCTGTCAGAAGCTCCTATTACAGCTACCGTTCTTGGGTTGAAAATATACTCGAATTTTCGCAGTCTCTCTGCTTTCAATACAAGCCTCCTAATTACGATGCGAATTGAGAAATTTTAGACTGGGTTACGATTAAGTTGTAGCAAAAGCATTATGCAAGGCTTTTGTTCTTCCAAAATCTAAACGCAATTTACCATATTTTTATTAGCCTATCAAGTTAGCTTATCGAATATACTTTGTGGAAAAGCTGTCGAGTAGCTCGCTCAGAGGAAATCTTCAGGCTCAAAGTAGCATTTACAATCCATAAACTCTTTGCTATACTTCGGCGGAGGTAGCCATGCATCTTCGCTCACATAACATCAAGTAGCATGGCAATCTCAAGAAAGTTGATATTAAGAGTTATCAGCCGCAGGCCATTATAGCTATGCAGCTTCTTTACCGTGAACTTGCCTCACCATCCACCTGAGCTAACGAAGTATTACCGAGTAATGAGTAAGAAGAACACGCCTCAGCATGACCTGGAATTCCTCTTCCACCCTAATTCGATCGCCCTTGTTGGCATCACAACTGCCGAGACCTGGCACTGGACGCGCACTTTCCTGGAAGGCCTTCTCGAAATTGGATTCGACCGCCCCCTCTATCTCGTTAATCCCAAGGGAGGGGAGATCAAAGGTCACAAGATTTATACCAGCCTCAAAGATGTCCCCGGCAACATCGACTACGTAATCGGCTTGGTTAATGCCCAGGTTGCTCCCAAGCTTGTGGAAGAATGTGCCGAAAAAGGGGTACGAGCAATTCACTTCTGTACAGCGGGCTTTAGTGAGACCGGTGAGGAACAGCGAGTAAAGCTGGAATCTGAACTGGTGGAAGTCGCCCGCAGGAAGGGGATCAGGATTATCGGCCCTAACTGTATGGGCATTTACTGCCCTCAATCACGCCTATCCTTCAGTCCGGCTTTTCCCAAAGAAAGCGGCCCGGTAGGAGTCATTAGTCAAAGTGGTGGCAACTCCATCTATTTGGTCAGGCAAGCAGCGTTGCGAGGCGTTCGCTTCAGCAAGGTCATAAGCTACGGCAACGCATGTGACATCAATGAAAACGATTTGCTCGAATATCTTGCTAATGATGCAGATACCAAAATAATAGCCCTTTACATCGAGGGAATTAAGGACGGGAAACGATTCCGTAAGACTCTGGAGGAGGCAACGAAGAAAAAGACAGTGATATTGCTTAAGGGGGGGGCTACCGAGGGAGGCGCTCGAGCAGCCGCCAGCCATACTGCGTCACTCGCTGGAAGCCGGGCCACTTGGGATGCCCTCTGCAAGCAGTTGGGAATCATTAGTGTCAGTAACCTCGAAGAAATGATCGATGTACTGGTCACACTTCTGTTCTTGCCGCTTCCCAGAGGCAGGAATGCGTTGTTATTCGGTGCTGGAGGTGGAGCCAGCGTCATAATCGCTGACGAGTTTGAAAACAGGGGGCTAAGAGTCCCTCCACTCCCCCCAGAGACCATTGCTCAGATACGGGAGTTTACTCCCATCGCAGGCAATATCTTGCGAAATCCTGTGGATTATTCACAAGCCATGATGAACCTTGAGGGCGTAATCAAAACCCTTGGTATATTATCAAGGTGGGATGGGGCTGACTTCCTAGTTACGTTTGTCAGGACAGGTCAATTCACAACGTCTCGGATTTCAGAAGACCATCTAAATTTGTTAATGAGTAGGTTTTCCGTAAAGCAGGGCCTTTTTCCCAAGCCCGTAGCCATGGTGCTTGAACCCAGTATTATGCCCAAAGAGGCTGAGGCCATTCTGGCTGCTATTCGTGGTTGTATTTCAGCCGGTTTGCCTGTGTACTACACCTTTGCTGCCGCCGCCAATGCCATCAATTTAGTACTGAACCACACCGAAAAGCAGCCCAAAAGAGTTTCAGGCTAAGACTCGGGTAGCTGCTCTTAATTATACGGTTGCCGGGCTGGCGAGAGTATAATACCAAAGGGAAAGATAACAGCAATGGAGAGGAACTTTATTACACTTGCCAAAATCCAGATGCCTCAAAATAAAGGTTTCGAACTTTAAGTTAAATATTTGGATTTGTTCAGGATTTAGTGTTTAGAGTTTGGGATTTAAGATGGGTACACCTCGGAATTATCAAACACAAGGCATCATCTTAAAACAGACTAAGCTGGGCGAATTCGACAAGATTGTCACTATTTATACTCCGGAATTTGGCAAGTTACGGGCAGTAGCTAAGGGAGCTTGTCGTCCCAAGAGCAAATTGGGTGGCAACGTAGAACCACTGACATATAGCTTAATGTTGCTAGCTAAAGGGCGTAATCTCGATATTGTTACCCAAAGTCAAACAATAAATGGTTTCCTGGCTTTGAAAAGCGATTTATGGCGTATGGCTTGTGGCCTTTACATCTTAGAGCTTATTGATTCCTTTACTGTTGAGGGCGGTGAGAATCGTCCTTTGTTTGATTTATTGCTGGACGTCTTAAATCAGTTGAGCGAGCCAGACAGCAATGAGACTGTATTGCGTTACTTCGAGCTAAATCTTCTTCACTACCTTGGTTACCGTCCCCAGTTGCACCGATGTGTCAGCTGTGACTCGCCTCTTAAGCCCGTAGTCAATTTTTTCAGCCCCAGCAAGGGGGGGCTTTTGTGTCCTCATTGTAATTCTGAAGAAAATCACCGCTACGAGCAAATAGAAGCAATTTCATTAAAACCCTCCCTTCCCCTTTCGGTCGGGGCTTTGAAGGTTCTTCGTTTGTGGCAAAACTGTGATTATGCTACTGCAAGGCGGGTCAGAGTAAAACCGGAATTATCCTCGGAGTTAGAGCGCGTACTGTGCGAGTATATAAGATACATTTTGCAGCGAGAGCTTAAATCACTGACCTGGCTAAAAGAGCTAAGAAAAGAAATTGCCGTCATGTAAACTCGAATGTATTTAGTATTGTCACTCTAAGGAATCCAAATGAATTTGGATGATTAAGAATCTCTGAGATTCTTCGCTTCGCTCAGAATGCCAACTGGACCTTGCTAAACGCTCTCTAACCTCAGCACTTGACAATCATGTTAGGGGGGATTAAAATCGCTGGATGCTTAACAGCGGTGGGATAGCAAAGTAATGTGAATGGAGAGTGCTTGGTATTCTAAGTCAACCTTCAAGTTTATTTGCTCCCTGATCTGAAACTCCCTTTTTCAGCATTAGTCCGTTGATTCATTGAAAGGATGGCAAAGTTAACTCACTATTGAAGAAAAGCAATGTATATCGTAATAGCAGGCTTAAGTGATATAGGGAAGAATTTGGCGGAGCTCCTTGTTAAAGAAAGGAATGAAGTACTGGTTATAGAGCGGGACTCTGCGAAATGCGCTGCAATAGCAGAGGGTTCTGACGTGATGGTGATCACAGGAGATGCCAGCCAGAAGTCCACCCTCGAAGAGGCAAGAATCAGGAATGCCCATGCCTTTGTGGCCGCAGCTGGCGATGACTCGGAGAATTTAATGCTTTGCATGATAGCCAAGGAAATTGGGGTAAAAACGGTGATTTCTCTTGTAGACGATGCAGAGCATACGGAAACCTTCAAGCAGGCTGGGATTAATTTACAAGTTAATCCAGACATGGTAGCAGCCAGGCACATCTATCGCCTAATTTCACAGCCTTATGTGAAGGACTTTCTCTCTTTCGAAGGGGCAGAAATCTTCGAAATAGAGATTGAGGAAGGTATGAAATGTGTCGGGCAATGGGTTTCCAGGCTAGCAACCCCAAACGGTGTAAAGGTCCTCGTGGTACAAAGAGGAGGAAAATATCTGGGTGCGGATAGTGAGATACAGCCTAAAGATTGGTTGACTCTCATCGTAAATCGGGAAGCTGCCAAAACGGGGACCGAATTCATGAATAGATGGTTCACCAAAGGGTAAGATTAACCCTACACATCATTGGCTCGTTCCTAAAATACTTTGCCTTAGCCTACATTTTCCCTTTATGTGTAGCTATTTACTATGGCGAGAATTGGCGCATTTTCTTGTATGCGCTACTGCTCACTCTCGGTATCGGACTAATTCTTGAGTTTGGATTCAAAACCGAGAAGGAAATAGAGCGTGCCGATGGTTTTACCATAGTGGCTTTCACCTGGCTTCTCATTCCCCTCTTTGGCATACTCCCTTATGTATTACCCCCTGTGGGGTTGGGTTTTCTCGATGCCTTTTTCGAGACCATGTCAGGCTTCACTACCACCGGGGCTACCATACTAAATGTGGTAGAAGAATTGCCCAAGAGCGCT
>DATKVL010000259.1:0-1066 GCA_035530115.1 Dehalococcoidia bacterium
TAAAACTTCTTGCCACGGAGTGCGTCCAGAATTTTCGTATCTAGCACTGCTGCTGCGTATGAGGTTAATCAGGCCAAATTCTCCCAACTCAGATACTTTCATTGGTGGAATTATAACACTGGCTTTATTTAACATTCTAGCCGGTAGATATAATAGGTGGCTAAAACATAGGTCTTGTTGCCATTTTATTCCCTGTGGTATAAAATCTAGACATGCGTGATTATGAGCTGGTAGCTGTAATTAGTCCCGAGGTTGATGAAGAGGGAGTGTCTAAAATTGTAGACCAGGTGACTCAGTCCATTAATAGCCGTGGTGGGGCGGTGGAAGAGATAAAAAAATGGGGGAGAAGAAAGCTGGCTTACCCTGTAAGGAAATTTATGGAGGCTGATTATGTTCTAGCTCGCTTTAAGTTAATGCCAAAATCGGTTAAGGAACTTGAAGGAGAAATTAGTGCTTCGGGGGACATTCTGCGATATCTTGTGGTAAAAGTAGAAGATTAATATGGCGAGCTTAAACAAAATAATGCTCATTGGCAACGTAGGTAATGACCCTGAAATGCGCTATACCCCGAATGGCAAAGCGGTTACCTCTTTTAGCTTGGCTACTAGTCGCCGCTACACTACTTCTGCTGGAGAGACCAAGGAAGAAACAGACTGGTTTAGAATTAGCGTTTGGGGTAAGCAGGCGGAGGCTTGCAATCAATTTGTGACTAAAGGTAAGCAGGTTTATGTAGAGGGCAGGTTACATGCTCGCAACTGGGAAGGACAGGATGGGCAGGCGCGCACCAGTCTTGAGGTAACTGCAAATCAGGTGCTTTTTCTTGGTAAGCCAGGAGCTGTAGCTCCCCTTCCTGAAGAGGGCGTTCCTGAGGAAGGTGAAATTAAGCCTGAAGATCTACCCTTTGACTAAAATAAAGGAGAATAAAATTTGGCTAATACTGGAAGAGTAGCTAATACTGGAAGAGTAGCTAATACTAGAGGAGTAGCTAATACTGGAAGAGCAAGAGGTACTAGGAACTTCATCACCAGGCCAGCATTCTGTCCCTTTTGCAAGGGGAGTATGAAAA
>DATKVL010000260.1:0-1803 GCA_035530115.1 Dehalococcoidia bacterium
CAAAACCTGAAACTATTTGCACAAAACATAAATCTTGAATTCGATGAATTACCATTCCATGAACTGCTTGCCAAAAAGATAATCGGGAATGAGGATTTCATCGATAAGTTATTTAAGGACGAAGAGCCAGAAAGCGATTGATTGGAAAGGTCAAACAAAATAAAAATAAATTCATAAATTAGTTGACAAAATACCCTTTTCTATGTATAATATAAGTAGATGGTAACAGGTTGTTACCTCGAAATAACTTGGAGGTTATTATGACTAAATTACAAATGATGTACATGAAGGAAGAAGGTGGATATGTAAAAAATATCCATGAAGCTTATGAAATCAATAGAGGTAATCTTGAAAAATTAGGGATGCTGGATAAGCATTCTACTTTATGCAAAAAGTCTGGTGTCGTGTTTTTTAGCACAACTTACGAAATGTTTATCGTAAGAAATAATAAGGGATATTATTATATCCCTGTAAAAGATGAATTAAAATCCATTTGGAACAAGTGGGATTATGACCCCTGCCATTGTAATTAAGAAACTCGACTTAACCTGAGGAGGTTATTATGAAACAAGAAAACTTATCAGCGTTAGGCAGTAAATTGTCCTGGAAACAAACACATAAACGCAAGGGGTTCAGAGAATTTCTATCGCGTTGGGAAGAGGAAACAGCAGAGAATTTCCGCGATGAAACCCTTGAAATTGTCGATCTCCTTCGTATCGATAGTATAGAGGGAGGTGTGTGTTACTTTCTCCGCCGCGGGGATAACACATTGTACAGAGGGACAGATGTTGATGCATATGGATACAATGATGCTGATTGCATCAACGTCGATAAAATGGAAATAAAATTCTTAAGAAGCATTATATCAAAGCTTTCGGAAAAAATGTTTTGGTACAATGCATCGTTAAGAAAATACGGGAAACCGTATGATAAAAGTTTAAGTAGCTTAGGCTACTGATGGGAGGATTAAAATGAATAAAATACAAGAAAATTATCTTAATAAGCAAGAACGACTTTTAAGAGAAGTAGTTAGATCAGGAAAGATTATTCGTGGTGAGGTTGGGTATACCCAAAATGCCCGCGTGTGGTTTAAGAAAAATGTCGTTACGTTCCAAAATAGTTCGGATGGACTACACGATAGTTGGTTCGCTGTTAGGGTTCCAGTTAGGCGCAAGAGCCTATTAACTGAAATTAAGAAAAATCAAGAGAGGCTATTTGAAGTCCAGGGGATTTCAGCATGGCTCAATGTAAATTAGGAGGAAAAAATGAAACAAGAAGAAAGAAGTTTAGAAACATTGGTCGATGAATTGACCGTCAAGCAGACGCACGTAAGGAATGCATTTGACGCATTCCTGAAGCGATGGGGCGGGGCAACCTGCGGGATCGATAACAAAAATCTTGCTATTATCGACCTGTGCGCTGCCGGCCCGGATGTAATGGACGGCAGATATGCCTTGAGAACCGGAATCCGCAAGTTGCAAACCGTAGATGCTGAAGAGTGGCTCTACGCAATGGAAACAAGAAATATCGACACCCGTGATGTTGACATGGCAAAATTAAGGCAATGTATCCGGAAGCTCCCGACTGCACTGAAGGAATATGCTGAAAAAGTTGAGAAAACTACCCAGGATTGCGATGCGTTGCTGGCCCTGATACCCAATCAGGAGGATTAAAATGAAAGAAGAAAAAATTATTCGGAGAACAGTATACATGAGGGGTAGGCCAATGTACGGTGTTTTCGCGACATCTACCTTCGCGATGTATCGGGATGAATCCGAGTGTGGTAAATGGAATTATATTGAA
>DATKVL010000261.1:0-1414 GCA_035530115.1 Dehalococcoidia bacterium
ATCAGACATCTGGTAAGAATATGTCTGGTGTTAAGTCAGTGTCTGCTAGGACTGCTGATAATCACACTCGTAATAATGTTCGCACTGGGGATAACAGCAGTATTCATACTGGAAGAAATGCACATAAAACTGTGACACCAAATCCACAGAGTGACATCAAGAATGATCTGGAACCAGTGTATGGTGAAAACACACAAGTAGAGACAAACTACTCAGACAGACATGCAGGTGGCAGACCAACCAAGTACTCACAGGATTTGTGTGAGCAAGTAGTGATGTGGGGAAGAGAAGGATACAGTAAGGAAGAAATTGCCAGTGAGTTAAACGTCTGTGTTGATACACTGTATGAATGGGCTAAAGTACACAGTGAGTTTTCCGAAGCCTTGAAGAAAGCAACAACACACAGCCAAGCATGGCATGAAAGAAAAGCCAAGAGAGCACTAGATTTACCAGCCAGTGCATTCAATGCAGGTCTGTGGGGCAAGATCATGTCGGCACGTTTCCCAGCCACCTACAGAGAGACTGTACGTAGTGAGTTGAGTGGTCCTAATGGTGTACCAATTCCAGTATCAGTTGCACACGGACAACTTACTGGTGAAGCACTCAGTGACTTTTACAAACAGTTGATGGATGTGCGGTGAGTGTCAACACGTTTGAAATAGACTGGAAGAATCCTGACTACACTGAGGTGTATGAACACAGAGCATTCCTGTTAAACAAGATACGCACAGACACCACTGGTGAAGTACTGAGCAATCTGAAACTGTTCTACGCAGAGAATCCCATACAGTTCATCATTGACTGGGGCATCACGTTTGATCCACGGTTTGCAATGAAGCGTAATGCCAGTGGCAAGCGCATGCAGACCAAGTTTCCATTCATACCATTTCCAAAACAAGTGGAATGTCTGGAGTGGATACTGGCCAAGATGCACAACTCAGAAGACGGACTGATAGAGAAGTCACGTGACGAAGGTGTTTCGTGGCTTACTGTTAGTCTTGGGTGCACACTATGCATCTTCCTGCAAGGCTTCAAGGTTGGATATGGATCGCGCAAGGAAGACTATGTAGACAAGCTAGGTGATCCAAAGTCACTGTTCTGGAAAGCACGTGAATTTGTAGATCATCTACCAGTAGAATTCAGAGCAGGTTGGGTACGTGGCAAGACTGATCCATTCATGCGTATGTTGTTTCCAGACACTGGCAGTGCAATGACTGGTGAAGCAGGCAACAGTATCGGACGCGGTGACAGATGTGCAGTTTACTTTGTGGACGAGTCTGCACACTTGGAACAACCTGAGTCAGTGGACATGTCACTGGCATCCACTACGGATTGCAGAATTGATTTGTCATCAGTCAATGGCAGGGCTAATCCATTTGCTGTTAAACGCTTCAGTGGAAAAATATCAGTGTTC
>DATKVL010000262.1:0-1260 GCA_035530115.1 Dehalococcoidia bacterium
ATCGCCAAATAATTGTGCGGTAAAACCATCCAATAAAGAATCATCAACTTCAGGATATAATCCAGTAAAATTTACATACCATATACCGGCCCCGGCATTGACCCATTGAATATTTATATTCCCTAAATCTATTTGTACAAGTGTACGAAGTGAGGAAACTGATTTATTAGATAATTCTTCAAAAGTCAAAATTAGCTCCCAAGTAAAACAGAGTTTACACCAAATTTATCGGAACAGATAGCCAATAAATCCGTATACATTCTATTACTACCGCTATTTTTAATATATAACTGGATTAAATCACCACGTGCTACAGCTATATCTTCTGTAAACTTGCTATATATATCAGTAGTTGAGCCGCTCAAGGTTCGTTCTGTGCCTACAGCGCTGCCATTTTTATATATTTTTCCATAGCCGGTGCCGGTAGGAACGCAAAGTGAAAAAACGATACGGAGCGTTCCTGAAACTGATGCTTTTATTTCTTTAATTTTGGTATACGCTACTGGATTATAATAAGAAATAGGCACAGAATCTATAAGCCCTCTAATTGCATAATCACCAGCGGATAATGTTCCATCATAAAATGGCAAAGCATGTACTAGCGTATCGGCTAAAGCAGTATTCCAATTTGTGCCTAAATTTGAAGCTAAAGCTGTAGTCCAACCTGCTCCTAATAATGCAGCTAAAGCAGTATTCCAATTTGTGCCTTTTATTATATTAAATTTATTGTACAAAGTCTTTTCACTTTGAGCAGTTGCGCCAGCCGCTTTGTATGCCGAAGCCACTGCACGGATATTACTACCAGCCGACGAGTACCAGCCTTGCTTGTCAGTAGCCCATACAGGAGCAGTAGAAATCCATGCTGCACTTAATATTTGCGTTCCGGCTGTACCACTTGGAGTCAACCCTAAATATGCCGTTGAAGCCGTGGCAATGGCAGTCCAGGATGAAGCATTTGGCGTTATTATTTCGGAAGCCTTGAAAAATGCCCCAGCAATTTCAATCCCAGATCCGGCGGCAATGGCAGAATTGGCAGAGGTAGTAAATTCTGTCAAAGATATTCCATAGTAGCCAATAAGGCCGCTGTTGATTATCGTGACTGATGTAGCAATTTGATTGAACGGAATTTTATTTGCCTCCAGTTAGTTTATCAGCTATATAAATATAAATCATTTTTCCTCCGAAAGCATTAACGTATACACAAACTTCATATTTTCTTTATGGTTGAATTCCAGTTCATTGTCAATTGAAACGTAGCAA
>DATKVL010000263.1:0-5762 GCA_035530115.1 Dehalococcoidia bacterium
ACCATATGCTGGCTGCCGGAAGGACCCTCAAACGTTAATTCGATTTTATCCGGTGTATTGGCTTCAATTTCCGCTTCAATAGCCTCTTTGTCGGCCTGCGTAAGGTCTGGCAATGTGGCATTTGCAACTTTTTGTTGTGTCCGGATTCTAAATGTTTTACTTGCGACGGTTTTTATTGCAACAACGGCATTATCAAGAGCTATAGACAGCTCATCGATTGAAAATTCTTTCTTTCGTTTTATTTCTACGTCTTTAAATAATTCTTCTTTTCCCTGCCATTTAAGCCAGAATTTAAAACAGCGCAATTCGGCTTCGGTTTGATGTTTGGCTTTGTCCATTAAGACTGAATTAAGCTGGTTGAATTCATAGCGAATCGCCAGCCCGGACGCGACTTTATTGTTTGATTTTCTCTGGGCATGAACTCCTGATAAATGCGCAATCCTGAAAATTTCATCTATTTTACGATCAATCCACATCAATGTCGCTTCGACAGGCTCTATAATTTCAGTCGGCATCCAGTCGGGTTTGCCGGCTTCGCCTCTTTCGGGATCAAAATCTTTAACCGCCCGGGGCCCCACCGGTGATTCATTGCTTTGGCCGTCTTCTATTCCTAAAAGATCTTGCTCTCTTGGTTCCCGCATGATTGGAAAACCTGCAAGTTTGATCATCTCTTCACCGCACGAAAGATTTTGCGCAATCGACAGCACGATCGGCGCAATATCTATCAAATCACTGTACCCTACTTCAGGATATTCCATGTTTCTTAAATTTGGCATCCAGGTAAACGGGATATCCCCTAAAGGATTTTCACCATTTTCAAACATTTCAGGTTTTGTATTTTTTAGACGCCAACGTTCCCAGGAATCTGGAAACCAGACGGTATAGGTATCATCGACTTCCCTTAATTTTAAAAACACAAGATCCCTGCGGTGATTAACCGGATTGCGTTCCCACTGCCAATCTAAAATATTTGCCAGGCAATACGGCGCATAATACGGATAAATACCGTTATTGATCTCGTCTTGAACGGTATTGTTCATCGTGATCCCGCCCGGTTTATTGACTAAAATGCCAACCGACCCGATAGCCGATGAATATTTTTGAGTTTCATTGATAAAAACATCGTAATCGGTTCCGCTTAAGTCGCAATCTTGTTTAAACATTTCAAACTGGGCATCGTTTTTAAGTCCTGGCAACTCCCGGATAACTTCTTTTTCATTTAAATAAAAACTGAAAATATTTATGATCGCACGGCCAAAATTATACACATATCCATCGCGCAGCCGTGCGTCATAATTTTCTGTTGATTCTCTCGGGTGCCTGTACAGGGCAAAATTAATTAAATCCCGTCCGGATTTATAAACAAGATCGTATATGCTCCAGTCTTGAATATTTTCTTTGTATATCGAAGTCGTATATTCAAGCTCGGCTTTGGATTTAAAATCGGTAAACTTACGTTGGGTAAAAGATCCTGAAGGATCTACGACTATTTTAGGGGTAATTTCAGTGTCTACGGTTTCTGCTGCAAAAGCCATATTTTCACCTTTTTTTCTTGCGCAGACTGCGCAAAGTCTTTCGAGCGTTTCAGCGACGCTGAGCGAGCGGACTCAGCTTTTTCTTTCCCTGCGCACAATATTGTGCAGTTGTCATTTTCGCCCGTTTTGCCTGCGCTGTCAATGCGCCTTTTTTTAATTTACCTATCCAATTCATTTCCAAAATTTCCTTTTAGTATTTTTTCTAAATTTTGGTTTAACCGCCCAAAGTAAAAATTGAGAAGTTGAATCGACCAAGTCGTCATGCCGCCACAGTGGGAACCTTGCAAGCTGGGTTTCATAATCCACCACCCAGTTCATTGTTTCATCCGGAAGATAAACCATTCCCGATTCCATCAATGGAGAAGCCGCTGACATCCGTATTTGTTTATTCGAGTCTGGATTTATCGCAATCACCGGTATCGACGTTTCATTTTTGAGATCCTGGATCAGGCTCTGGCCAGACGCCTTATCTTCGATTAAAACAGGGACCGGTCCCAAATCCCATTTCATATATTTTTGCCAAAGATCGATCGCCGCTTTTTTAAGTGTTGGGTATTTCATTCTTTTGTTGACGATCCCCAGCAGATAAAATTTTCTATCTGCAGCTACTCCCCATATCGTTGCAGCCGACGGATCGTTAAGTTGGCTTTCTTTAAATGCCGTGTCCCAGGAAATTACAATCCGCCTGATCTTCATTTTTTCTTTTATGATGTTCATCGGCGGCCTGGCACCGGTATCGATCGCCACATGAATAGATGTCATTTCTTTATTATTATATCTTTTTAACCAATTAATATCAATCATTCCGCCTTGGACCGGCAATGGATGCTGTTGATACTGAGCATTCCATTCGCGGGTACCGACAGTCTTCTTGATTACGTCCAACCTGTCACGGGGATAATGCTTTTCCCAAAGAGATTCTCCTATTTCTCTGCGCAGCGGGTCTTGATCGTCTTCACATACGGCCGGCAGGCTCAAGACAACCCAGCCTTCATGCGCCATTTCTTCGAGGACATATCCGGTGATATCATCAAAATGCCATCTGGTCTGAATAATTATAATGGCATTTTCAGGCATCAGGCGGGTATAAGCCACACCTCTGTACCAATCGATTAGTTTCCTGCGAAACGTTTCAGAATCCGCTTCTTCACGGCCCTTGATCGGATCGTCAATAATGAACAAATTCGCACCACGGCCAACGACCACACCTCCTGTTCCAACCGCAAAATAATAGCCGCCCTGTTCTGTCGTCATACGGTTTTGTCCCGCAGCGTCTTTTGACACGGTGCAACCTTTGAATATTTGTTTGTGGATCGGCATAATCATCTGGTTTCTTACTTTACGGCCGACATCACTGGCCCTTTCAAATGAATATGTTGCGTATATAACCTGATTTCTTGGATTTCGGCCAAGATACCAGGCCGGAAAGAACTCTCCGGTCAGCATCGTCTTGCCGTGACGCGGGGGAAGATTTAAAATCAAACGCGGGATTTCACCTGATTCGACTTTTTGAAGCGCTGCGGCGATCATCAAATTGTGCTTTGAAAAATCATATCTCGGGTACTGAATCCCGACATAAGTCGACAATCTGCTATAAGCCAGATTTTCAATCGGAATTTTTGAAAGTTCCTCTTTATATTGCAGCGCTGTTTTCAAATGTTTTCTCCGGTAATTTTATTTGGCCATCTTTTCCAATTTCAATGATAGGCTCTTCAAATTGAGCAAGCGCTGCGTTTACGCCGGCGTCCATTTCATCTTTATGGATCGTCAATTCCTGATGGACCATGATATGGCTTGGTGAATTTATTCCAAGGATCCTTGCTTCCTGGATCATTAGTTTCGTCCATTCTTCCATCCATCTTGCGCCCTGGTGCGGCTTGGTACATGCTGTAAGTTTGTCCATGCATTTTTGTTTATTCTCGCGAATTTCAGATAATACCCGCTCGCGGCTTAAAAGCCACATCTCTGAATTGACGACCGTGAATTCTTCGTTGATTTCTTTTAGATCTTTACAGATCGTGCTTTTATTGACGGTAAGGGCTTCTGCAAGGCTTTGTTGTCCCCAGTCGGGATGTTCCCGGACAAGCTGGATCAACTTACGCCTTCTTTCCATTATCCCAATCTTTTTTCGTTGCGGTTTTAACCCGTTTCGATGTGTAAATGACATATAAACCTCCTTCAAACTTTTTCTTGACAAAGTTTATCAATAGTGCAAAACTTAGTCAATAGTATTTTTAATAGTGGTTTCAGACAGTTACCGCTATAACTTAATAATTAGCATTAACATAAATTTTATTCAATGAATTCAATCGGTTAAAGTGGGAAATAAATAATAAAAAGGGGAGCTTTTTATTTGAATTTCTCAAACATTACTCAAATCTCCGGGGGATCCGGAGGAAAGGCGGGATGCCATGGAAGAGCCCAAATTAGTTGTCGATAGTGACGGGCAAGCGGTACTTAAGGACGGGATGCCCTTGTATAAGTACTCTGATGGAACAGAACAACCACTCAATCTGAAAGATACGCTTTCCGGTTTTGAAAGTCGAATCAGTAATCTGACTGAAGAACAGGATCGTTTCTTTCAAAAAAGCAAAACCCTTGAAGAAAAGCTGAAAGCCTACGGAAAAATCACTCCCGAAATCGCAAAAACTCATGAATCAACCGTTAAGAAATTGGAAGGCAAAGAGCTGGTTGATCAGCATGGGCTGGAAGCCTATCAAAAGACATGGACCAATGAAGTAAAAGCCAGCATGACCGAAGAATGGGAAGTTAAGGAAAACACTTTCAAAGAAGTGGAAACAGGCTTAAAGCAGGAAATCAAGGATATGGACAAAATCATCTTTGATCTTGCTGTCAACAACAAGCTTGGCACACACCCATACTTTGCGGGCGAAGATCGTAAAACCGTTTACCGGCCGCAGGACGCGGCAAAAATTTATGGTGACCGGTTTAAAGTCGAACGCACTGGCGCGACTTTAAAAGTTCAGGCTCTTGATCGAGATGGCAAAGTTCTTCTGTCAAAGAAAAACCATGGAGTACCGGCTGAATTTGGTGAAGCTGTCGAGCTGATCGTACAACAGGATAATGACGGGACTTATGAAATTTTTCGCAGTTCCAAACCTGGCGGTCCTCGAATTACAGGTAACATGGACACAGGTGGCCCTTCTCCAGCGGAAGGGGCAAAATCTGTCGACCTCATCAGGTCTGGTCTGAAAAAACATAACCGCGCCTTGCAAGGCTGAAATTAATGTCTTTTGCGACCAGGCCATAATTCTATAAACGGAGGAACAAATTATGGCTACACAAACTCTAGCACAAGCTGCGTTGCTGATCCAGAACGATTTGGTCAAAGGCGTCGCAATGGACATTATCAGCATTAACCCGATCTTCTCTTTCATGCCGTTTACCGGATATGAAGGCCAGGGGATCATTGTCAATCGTGAATTGACGCTCGGTAACGCGGATGAGCTCGCAGTAGGCGGGACCATCACTACCACCATGAAGGGTGCGTCAACTTTTACCCGTCAGACCTTTCTGGCAACCAAGATCATCGGTGACGCGGAAATGGACGGACTGGTTCAGGCCCAGAGTGTTTCGGCCGGAGTCGACCAGACCGCTCTTGAAATTTCGCTGAAAGCCAAAAAAGTCGGTCGTCTGTTCCAACAGGGCATGGCCACCGGTACCGGCACCAGCCCGCAGATGAATTCCTTGCACTCTATGTGCGATGCCGGACAATACACCACCGCGGCCAGCACACAGGTTCTAAGCTTTGTTTTGCTCGATGAACTGCTTGATCTGGTAAAAGCAAAAGACGGTGAAGTGGACTGGATTCAGATGCCCGCCAGAACCTTACGGGCGTTAAAAGTCCTGTATCGCGCTCTCGGAGGTATCATGCCGACCCAAGTCTTGAAAATGCCCGACGGCACCAGCCGCGTGATGTACATGTATGAGGACATTCCCGTCTTCAAAAATGAGTACCTGGCTGTTACCGAAACTGCCAATGGCGGAGCATTGACCGGCGGAGTCAAAACTTCCGTATGGGCCGGTTGCTGGGACGATGGTTCGCAAAAGGTCGGTCTTTGTGGAATCCATCCGGCAAGTGTGCCTGGTGGAATCATGGTTCATCCGATCGGTTACAAGGAAACCAAGGATGAAGAGATCTGGCGGATCAAGCAGTACGCTAACATCGCCCTGTTCAACCGCAAGGGCCTTGCGCGTCTGACTTCT
>DATKVL010000264.1:0-1317 GCA_035530115.1 Dehalococcoidia bacterium
TACTTCAGTTACAAACGGATTTTTCTTGTTTTCGGGACGTCCTGTGACAAAGACATACCGGGGATAATAAATGAATTAGTTGCTCTCTCTCCTCAAGTTATAGTTACACGGACAGCACATTCCCGCGCTGCCACCATTTCAACCATGGCTGCCGAGTTCAGCAAGCGAGGCATTGAGCCTGAAATTAGAGAGACTGTAGCCGAAGCTATATCCCGTGCTTTATACCTGGCAGACAGAACAGATATTATCTGCGTTATCGGCTCTCTGTTCGTCGCGGGAGAAGCGTTAGATTATTTCTCTGGGGGCTGAGTTTCCATAGAAGAGGCAAGGGCTTCCTTGGGTAACATATTGCCTAGAATTTGCTGGAGTGCCATGATATGGCTACATATCTCCCATTGAGAAAAGAAATGACAGGTACAATGCCATTTCCCATTGGCATAGCTTAGCTTATGGTCATCGTTCTCACCATGGAAAACAGCGGTGAAACCTGAGAAAGTGACACGGTCTGGTTCTTTAGCATATCTTTTAGCTTTTTCAATCTTCCCGATAAGGCTGGACCGCATCTTAATTTCCTCCTTTAATTATAAAACAGGGCGCAGAAAAAGTCCAGCATCCGTAACCAGATGCAATTATGCTATCATAGTAACTGGTTTGGGAACGATTTAATGGTCTTTCAGCCGCAACTCAAGATTCTTATCAGCCGTGCCGAGATAGCTAAAGCTGTAGACAGGCTGGCTTGTGAAATCAAGAGGGATTATCAAGATAAGCAGCCGTTGCTCATTGGCGTCCTTAAAGGGTCTTTTGTGTTTATGGCTGACCTCATTCGCCAGCTCGATTTGCCCCTGGAGCTCGATTTTATCAGACTCTCCAGCTACGGCGCTGCCAGGGAGAGTTCGGGCAAAGTGAGAGTAGTTCAGGGGGTCAAGACTCCTATAAAAGGCAGAGATGTTCTGGTGATTGAGGATATCGTGGATACTGGAATTACCATCTCTTTTTTACTCGATTACTTGAAGAAGAAGCAGCCCGTTTCGCTGAAGCTCTGTGCTCTAACAGACAAGCCGTCTCGGCGCAGGGTCCCGGTACCCATTGATTATCGTGGCTTCACCGTGCCCAATAAATTTATCGTGGGATATGGATTGGACTGCGATCAGAGGTTCCGCAATTTGCCCCACATCTATGCCCTGGAGAATTAAGATATGAATTTAAAGGAGCTTATTTCGGTGGCCAGAGGGGAAATACCGGCTGATTTGCTCCTGAAAAATGCCCGCATAGTAAATACTTTTATTGGAGAAATAGAGCAAGCCGACGTGGCTATCT
>DATKVL010000265.1:0-7543 GCA_035530115.1 Dehalococcoidia bacterium
CGCTTCCTACAAAAACTAGATCTAAATCAGATTGCCCAGATGTCTCCAGAACTTGCGGAGATGGTCTTGAATGGCGACAATGATGATGAGCTAGTTGAATTACTTCGGGCTACATTTGACGGCGTTACAACCAAGAAGGCCAAACGTGCAATCAAAGAATTACGAAAGAGTGGTGCAGCAGAGTTACCTGTTGTCCGCCGTCAAGTGGATGCCCCTGAGGTTAAGACCTTAGCTCCCGATGGGGACTTCATGTTCCCTCCGTATGTTACAGACCCACAGCGTGCACCATACTGCTTTTGGAGAACCTACTACACAGCGCAGGAGCTAGAGAACAAGATTGTAACTGATGGATGGGATTCTGACTTTGTTGTCCACGTCATTGATAAGTATCGTGGAGTCAACATTGATAGCATTGAGCGTGAGCAAGAGGGCCGTCGCTCTACAAGCCTTACAGACAACGCTTACGAGGCCCATGAGCTCATTGAACTTGTTCATGTATACCAACGCCTCATTGATCCAGAGGACGGCTCTGAGGGCATCTACGAGACCGTAATACACAAAGACTTTGACGGAGATGATGGTTTAGGCATTCCATCCTACGCCAAGTTTGAGTTGATGAACGGCTACGAAGACTACCCCGTAGTTGTTACCAAGCTATCCGAGGACTCTAAGCGTCTCTATGACGCACAGACCATCCCAGACATTCTCCGTGGCATACAGCACCAAGTTAAGATTGAGCGTGATTCACGCATTGATCGTAACAGCATTGCCACCCTTCCTCCGATTATGCACCCAGTGGGCAATAGTCCCAAGGACTGGGGTCCTGGTCGGATGATTCCGTATCGTCGTAAAGGCGAGTTTGAGTTTGGCCCAACCCCTGCCTACAACGGTGGCTCTGTTGAGATGGAGCAAACCATGGAGCGTCAGGCTGATGCAATGGTTGGTTTGGACATGGACGACCCGATGAGCCAACTACGCAGGCAATTCCTCGTAGACAAGTTCCTTGAGCATTGCGCTGAGGTTCTACGTTTGGCTTATCGCTGCTTCCAGCGTTTTGGGCCAGACAGTATTTTCTTCCGTGTCACGGGAAGCCCCGACCCCCAACAGTTTGATAAGGGCAACCCAGACGAAAACTTCGACATCCTAATTAGCTATGACGTTCTTAACACCGACCCAGATGCTCAAGAAAAGAAGCTTAACCAGCTTGTCTCGCTTACGCAGTTGGATAGAAACGGGCGTATCAGCATTGACCGCCTCCTTGAAATCGCTGCTGCTAGCATTGATCCTGTTCTTGCGGACGCAGTTATGCAGCCTGGAGACCAAGCTCAAGAGCAAGTGGTCAAGCAAGTAACGGACGACCTAGCTAAGATCTTTGCAGGTATTGAGATGCCAGCACGTCCTAATGGTGCTCAGGTAGCCCTACAGGTTATCCAGCAGTATGTAAGCCAGCCAGACGTAGCACAACGCGCACAGGGTGATGAAGCCTTCGCTGGACGTTTACAGAAGTATGCAGGCCAATACACGTTCCAGCTACAGCAAGCACAGAACGCACAGATTGGTCGTGTAGGCACAGCCCCCGCACAAATGGGCGAAGTTCAAACTCAAAACATACAGCAGTAACACATGACACCACAAGAACTCTCTCAGCGACGAGTTAAAGATATGCGAGCAAAAGCATACTACGATATGATCGCTCTGAACGAAGGGTATAAGCCACAGGTGTATCGGGACTCCGAGGGCAATCGGACCATAGGCATTGGCTTTAACCTAGAAGAAAAGACAAACAGAAAGTTCATTAAAGAGCAGGGCATTGACATCAATGAACTATTTAAGGGCAGGGAGTTAAGCGACAAGGAGATCAAAACCCTGTATAATCATAGCTTATCTCAAGCCTACACCGATGCTCGTAAGTTTGATCCAAAGTTTGATAAACGACCAGAGGGTGTGAAAATGGCCTTAACGGACATGAGCTTCAACCTTGGATTAACCAAACTAAATAAGTTTGAGAAGATGAGGGAAGCCCTGCAGAACGACGATTACGGAACTGCTGCTGTAGAAGCACAAGACTCTGATTGGTTTAAGCAGGTAAAAACAAGAGGCCCACGGACAGTATCACTATTTAACAAATAACACATGGAAGACGACATTAAAGCCCTTAGCAATCACGAGACATTTGCACGCTTCATTCAGTCCATTGAGGCTGCACGAGAAGAAGCAATCGGTGATATAGGAGCCGCTAGCACAGAGCATATACAACAGCTTGCTGGCCGCATCGTAGCTTATGACGACATCCTCAAGATGGTTAATTGGGAGGCATTACGTATGCGCCACAAAGAATCACTTGTTTAGTATGTTATTATAAATTTATCGCAATCATCCAGCGTATACGGATGGACAAATAACATGACAGATAATCACTCAACCGATAACGCCGAGTCGGAACCAAGTTCGGTGGCAGCAAATATATCAGTGTCCGAGTTAGCCGCTCGACGCTTAGGTGGTTCTCCTGAGGCAGCCCCAGAGGAAGTCTCCCCCGAAGAACCATCAGTTGAATCAGAGGAAGAAGTTGAAGAAGTTGTCGAAGACGTAGATGAGAGTTCTGCGGAAGAGACAGAAGAATCAGAATCCTCCGAAGATGTTCTTTCACAGATTGACCTTGACGAAATGTCCGAAGCGGACTTACGCGAACTAGGCAAAAAACTAGGAAGCAAAGCTGTCGAACGCTTTGGTAAACTCACTGCACAGCGTAAAGCTGCTGAAGAGGAGTTAGCCAAACTACGAGCCAGCCTAGCAGAAGCCGACAATGACCCACTGAAAGGGACGCAAGAGGTAAAGAATAACCCATATGGAAACATTGATTCCTTGGAAGGTATTCAAGCCAAAGCGGACGAAGTAAATGGTATCATTGAATGGGCTGAAGATGTCCTGTTTAATGCTGACGGGTATGGCCCAGAAGATGTCGTCACGGAAGTGGAAGGTCAGGAACTGACCAAGGCAGATGTGCGTAAGAGCTTGCTCAATGCACGTAAGAGCCGCGACAAGTTCCTCCCTGCACAACTCAAGACCCTTCAATCCAAGCACCAAGGCAAGCAACTCAAAGAAGCTTTTACTGCAAGAGCAACTGAGGAACTTAGCTGGATGCAAGGTGAAGACAATGACACTCGTAAGCAATACGAGGCCATGATAGGAGACCCACGCTTCTCTAAGCTAGAAGAAGCCCTGCCGCCAGACTTGTCGGCACAACTCCCTTACATTATGGCTCACGCTGCTAACAGTATCTATGGTCGTAGAGAAATCAAAGAGCCAGCCAAGAGCGCACGCCTCAATCCTCCAAAGCAACCTACGGGAGCTGGAGCACAAGCCGAGCGCAAGGCTAGTCCACAGGTCAAGAAGTTAAAGGACATTAAGCAACGATTCAGCACATCAGGCAACAAGAGTGATTTCGTAACTCTCAGAACCTTACAAATGCAAAATCGATAACCCAATAATACAATGGCATTCTCAAATACATATGATACCACTAATCCGGGTTCGGCTGTTTCCAATCGTGAGGACTTGACAGATGTTTTGTCCATCCTCGCTCCTGAAGAAACTCCGATCCTTTCCTCGCTTAACAAGCAAAAAGCCAGCGCAACTTTCGTTGAGTGGACTGTTGATTCCCTTGCTGCTCCAGTAACCTCTGGTATTGCTGAAGGGGCCGACGTTACTACATTCACAGACAAGTTCGCTGGTCGTGCTCGTCTTGGCAACTACGTTCAAAAGTTCCGTCGCGACTTCCAGGTTTCTGACCTGCAAGAAGCTGTTGACAGTGTTGGCCCTGCCAAGATTGCACAAGCCGAAGCTAAGAGCATCCGTGAACTCAAGCGCGACATCGAAGCAACCCTTGCTTCTGCTAATGATCGTGCTGTAGAAGACGGCGCAGGAACCGCATACGCCCTTCGTGGCCTTGGTAACTGGATTGACTCTACTGGCCCTGCGGACGTCCCTGCTGGATTCCGCACACCTGCTGCAAGCATCTACACGACTACTGAAGCTGCGGCTGCGGAGTTCGGTGAAGAAGCCCTCAACGACATCATCACAAGCATCTTTGAGCAAACTGGTTCTACCAATGACCTCATGCTGATTGCTGACACTGGTCTTCGTCGCGTAATTGCTGACTTCGCTCGCACCTCTGGTTCTAGCGACAACAGCGTTCGTAACGTAAACTACGATGGCGGTTCGGGTCAAATCACCCTTCGCGTAGACATGTATGAGTCCGATCACGGAATGGTTTCCATCGTGAACGGTAACCCATCTTGCATGCCTAACTTCGGCGGCAACACAGCTAACTCTAGCGGTTACCTTATCAACCCTGAGTATGCTGGCATCCACGAACTCATCGCCCTTGGTAGCACTCGTCTGCCTAACCTTGGTGGTGGTGAGCGCGGTTATGTTGACTGCGCCCTTACGCTTGGTGTTTATCACCCACAAGCGCACGGTCTCATCCAAGACGTAACCTGAGTTAATTGATCTGGTTGGGGGGAGCTGCTGAGTGTGGCTCCTCCCCAACCTTTCTTTTATGGAAATTATTACAAAGCTACCACGATACTCGGACGGAGAGATTGACCGAGCATTTATGAAAGAGATCCAAACTGGCTTCAAGATGGAACGGGAGCAGGAGAAGGATCGAATTAAAGCAGTTTCACAAGAAGCTAAACAATTTCGGGGTAAAGAACACCCCATCCTTGGCCGCCCAGTGGCCAGTATGCCAGCTCGTGACTTCTTCCGTTTGACACAGAAATACGGACATAAAGAAGTTCACAGCAAACAATTTATTAAATACTTCCAAAAGAAGATGCCAGAATTGGCTCCCAATAAACTTTAATGCAAGAACGCACATACAGTGATTTGTTGACTCTGATACGCTCCTTAGCTGGGGTTGGTGGTTTTACCACAGAAGAGCAAACATCAATCCTTAGCTTCGTAAACCGTAGGGCAAGCGAAGCGTATAACATGAGCCAAAGCTGGCCGCGTTACTTGGTAGTTGGAGAGGAGCGCACAATTAGCTCCAGCCCAGCTTCCACAATTCCCTATGCTGAGGCAGGGAAGAATACAATATACGAGTGGATTCGCATTCATAGGACTCAGCCGTTTCTTCGTAACTCCGCATTGGAGTTTGACTTTTACGTGGATAGCAATGGTGCCCACATCCTCAACCTAACTACGGCTGATGCCAGCTCTGCTTTTGTAACATACAAGAAGGAGTTGGAGCAGTTTACAGCAATTAGCACAAACATCCCAGGGGAGTGGTTTGCATTTATAGCACACACTGCGTATGCCGACTTCCTTCGGATGGATGGGCAGCATGATAAGGCTTTGACCGAGGAGCAGGTAGCGCAAGGCTACATAGCCATGGAGCTTGAGAAGGTGGACAACATGATGAACAACAACACTGCCCTCAAGCGTTTCTCAACTTATATTAATAGACAAGCAAGGTAAAATAAAATTATGTCAAAATCACGAAATAATGCTTTAGAGTTCTCGTCCGTTGGGTCGATTATTATTGATGCTGCCGCTGGCGCAACTGCTGGTAACTTTGGTGCTATACAGTTTATCAAGGACGCAACCATCAGCGCAGTTGCTGGTGAGTCCATTGGTAACATTGCCAAGCTCCAGACAAGCTTCCCAGCAGGGACAGTAATCTATGGTAAGTTTACATCAGTAACACTTTCCTCAGGCCTAGTAGCACTCCACAAGATTTAATATGCACCTCTCCCTGAAGGGTTCCATGGATCGCCAGCCCTTGACCGACAGGTTGGGGGATCGTCTCCTCGCTGAATATGGAGGGGCATCTGCTGCATATAGTTTCCGTGCCCTGAATGGTAATGGGGATTCAGTTGTTCGTGTGCGTCGCAGCTCGGATGATGCAGAGCAGGACTTCACGGCTGCTGAGGTGAGCGATGGGACGCTGGAATCCTTCTGCGGAGTTGGAGACGGCTTTGTTGTCAGAATCTATGACCAGTCAGGCAACGGGAAAGACCTAATAAATACGACTAACGCTCAACAGCGAAAGATTGTAGATACAGGAGTTCTAGTTACCGAAGGCGGCGAACCTGCCCTAGCTGGAAACGCTTTCGCTTACTTTTTCTCAAGCTCAGTTTCGGTTAGTGGCAATTTTTCCGTTCTATATCTAGCAAACTTTCCCGCAGTTTCGACTGGAATCTTGGGCGACGACACAGCCGCAAACAGAATTCGGGTTCAAGGCGAGACGTTGGAGGTTGTGGATGGTTCAAGCACAGAGGTCAACTTTAACAACTTAGACAACCCTCCAACATTCCATACTTTTGATGGTTCTCGCGTGTTGCTTGGCCTTTATCGAAATGGTAGCTCCCTGACTGCCACACTTGCGGGGCAAGTCTCTGCGATCTCACCACTAACCTTATCGGGAGGATTTACTTGGAAAAAGGCATTTGCGTATGGGGGTGGGGCTGGTGGAGGCCAACAGCCCATGGATAGCAAATTTCAAGAACTCATAATCTGGAACTCTGACATACGATGAACGCAATCGAACGCAGTATAGCTTTAGCCTACGCGCAACCCTCTAAGGTCATATACATGGCGGGGCAATCCAACATGCAGGGGCGTGATGTCGATGGAACGAATCTCACCAGCCGCGCAAATGACGGAAGCATTTACGAATATCGAAATTCCGATGGGGTTGAGCGGAACACATTCTTAACCAATTATCCGAGTGGTGGAAGTATCTCTCAGTTTGGCCCTAATGTGGGAAGTATGAGGACGCTTCGGGCAAATGGAGAAACGGATAATTATTGCATACGGTTTGGCGTAGGTGGGCATTGTTTGCCAGCATTTTTGCCAGAATCGGATAGGCTGATTGACCCTCAGAATGATTTGCCAGACGGAGACACTAATCAATCGGGCGCAATGGTTTCTTTTTTTAATAATTCCACGGACGACATGATCGCTCGCTACTTCCGCAAACCGAGTGGGGTAGTTTTCGTTTGGTATCAAGGCGCGGAAGACTCAAAATTCAATGGCGAGCAAGCTTATGGTCAAGATTTGTCTGGACTATATGACGGCCATTTGTGGCTGCTGATTACGAGAATGCGCGGCTCGGCTTTAAATTACCCAGCAGGCCACGTTGTCATCATTCGCTCGCCAGACTGGAACAGCAACACTCCCGGTTCTAAGCCGTATCAAGATGTGGTTCGGGCTGCTCAAGTGTCCGTAGCCAACGCGACGAGCAATTGTGATTGGCTAACCTCCGACATTAATCAATCCGTAACAACAACATGGGAAGATGGAAGCCACATTGACGCGGCTTCTCAGGAACGACTAGGCATCGACCTAGCCGCACTAATCTAATAATGATCGAGCAAATTAAAACCGCAGGCATCGCCGCAGTCACAACCGCATCGGGCTGGAGGCCGATGGCTGGTTTCCATCCGAGGACATCTAAATGAATACGATCCAAGATTATGCCGAGCTAGTTTCACTAGGCATGACGATTCCAACAGTTGTGCTGGCAATCGCCGTAGTTCAC
>DATKVL010000266.1:0-3956 GCA_035530115.1 Dehalococcoidia bacterium
ACTTTTAAAAATCCTTCCCATCGTGAATCCTTACGCTCATTTGCTCGACTTCCCCGCCCGCATGATGCGCACCCGCCGTGACCACGAGAGATTCCTGGACCTCATCGCCTCGATAGCCTTTCTCCGCCAGTACCAGAAAGCCCCCAAAGCTGACGAGCACGGCCGCCAGTACGTCGAGTGCGACCTTGAGGACTACAGAATCGCGCATCGCATAATGTCAGCTATCCTCCCCTCGACGCTCTCGAACTTCCCCCGCTCCGCCTCGGACCTCTACGCGTCCTTCCGCGTTCTCGCGAAGGCCAAGGCGGAGGACGAGAACTTGAGCCCCGTCGAGGTCATCGTCAGTCAACGCGAACTTCGCGAATCGACGGGCCTTTCTCAGATGTTCGTGAAGCGAAACCTCCGGACCCTCTGCGACTACGAGTATCTCCTCGAGGTCGGGAGCTTCCAAAGAGGTTCTCGTCGGGGTTATCGTTTGGTGCACGACGAAGAGCTCTTGCTCGTGGACCTCTCCTCGATCCTGACGCCCGAGGAGCTTGCGAAGGCAGCGGCGGTCGCCGGTCTTGAGCTCCAAAATGTCTAAAGTGGGTCAAGTGGGGCAGAGTGGGTCAGGACTGGGACAGACCCACTTTTTACACTCTAATTCTTTACCGAGCAATGCGACCACAAAGTGGGTCGCCGATTCTCAGGAGACAAGCCCGAAAATAGAACTTTCATCCCTCCGGCTATCGTCCTCAAGCGACCGAGGCCTCATCGCTCCCTTTATCGAGCGTCAGAAGGCCAAGGGCATCCGCAGCCTCCGCAAGGTTCCCTATCTCTTGGGCGTCTTCTTCACCTGGCTCGAAGAGCGCGGGCTTTCCCTCGCCGATCTCACACCACTCGGGGCCGAGGAGTTTCAGACCTACCTGACGACCATGGAGGAGGACGGCGTTGTCCACTATGCAAGCTCCACCGTGGCGGACTTAGTCCAGGCGGTCGATGGCTTCTACAAGTGGCTCGCTGAGGACGGCTTCGTCCTCCAGAATCCCTTCTACGGCCTTCGCCACATCAAGCGCGAGCAACGTCTCCCTCGCACGGTTCCCACCGAGACCGAGATGGCCACCTACCTTACGCGCCTTCGCGCGTTCTCCGATCGTCCTACGACCCGTGAACGGCGGATGTATTACCGCCTCCATGTCATCGCCGAGCTCCTCTACGCCTCAGGCATGCGCCTCTCGGAGCTCGCGGCCTTGAAGCCTTCCGACTTCGACTTCGAGGCGAAGACCGTCTTCATCCGCGAAGGGAAGGGCGGTGTCTCCCGGACAGCCTTCCTCGGTGACTACGCCGCATCCGTCGTCCGCTTCTACATCACCCAGATGCGCGAGGTCGCGAACTACTGCCACGATCGCGACACGCTCTTGGGCGTCGACGGTAGCCGCAACCTCGACTCATTCCTCAACAGGAACCTCAACGCGCTTTTCGGCTTCACAAGCCACAGCTTCCGCCACGCCGTCGGTACCCATCTTTTGAAGCGTGGCTGCGACCTTCGCTTCATCCAGCTCATCCTCGGCCACGATGATCTCAAGTCCACCGCCCTCTACACCCGTGTCTCCAAGGAGGAGCTCCGCGACCAGCTCGACAGCTTCCACCCCAGGAAGGAGCTCTAACCCCATGCAGGCCCTCCTCCTTCATCTCTCGTCGTACATCGAGAGCCTCAAGGGCCGCGCCCTCACGCCGCTCTACATTCAGACCGAGGCCACCATCCTCCGCGTCTTTGGAGGTTTCTGGGGCGAGCGCGACTTTCGATCCCTCAGGCGTTCCGACCTCTACGACTACGTTCTCTGGCTCAAGGAGCGCCCCAGTCAGTCACGCGCACCCATGAAGCCACGCTCCGTTCACCGCTACGCCTTCGGCGCGAAGCGCTATGTCGAGTGGCTCTACCGTCATGGCTTTCTTCTTTCAAACCCGGCAGACGGCTTTACCCTCATCCGGTACGATCGCACCTCGACCCGCTGCATTCCCACCCAGGAGGAGATAGCCACCGTCCTCGACACCATCGGCCTCCAGCGTGAGCGCGCTCTTTTCGAGCTCATGTACTCCTCGGGCCTTCGCATCGCCGAGACCCTTTCCCTCGAACTCGCCGACCTAAAGCTCGAAGAACGTGTCCTTCTCATCAGGCAGGGGAAGGGCAAGAAGGACCGCTACGTCCCCTTCAGCCAGGTCGCCCGGATCCACCTCGTTGCCTACCTCCAGGGCGATCGCCGCAAGGCTCTTCAAGGCCTCTCGCACGACCAGCGGAAGTACCTCTTTCTCGGTTACCAAGGCAAGATGACGAGGAGCATGGCGGCTGACCGCTGGAAGGTCGCCCTCCACGAGGCCCACCTCGATGGCAAGGGCTACACCCTCCACTCGATCCGCCACGCCTGCGCGACGCACCTCCTCGAGAACGGGGCCTCCGTCCGCTACGTCCAGGAGCTCCTTGGACATGAGTGCCTCACCACGACCCAACGCTACACCCGGCCCGGCACCGACCGTATCAAGGCCGTCTACCGGACCTACCATCCCAGGGAGAACGAGCTCTACGAGGAGATCACCGAGGACTACCGCCACCAGGTTCTCGCTCTCCGCGACGAGCTCCTCACCAACCGCAAGATTACTCGTGAACGGCATTCCAAGGCCGGCCGGAAACCCAACTCAAGGAGGGACTAGATGCTTACTCTGTTTCAATCACGGCCTAACCGTGGGACGAGCTTGTCTCCGCCTCCCGATATGCCGTATACATTAAGTATGAAGAAGGTCCACCGCTCCGCCAAGAGCCGTACTCGGGTAGGCTTCCTCCACGGCTTCTTTACCGCCTTCGATCTGAAGGGCGGCCGCTTCATCTCCATCGATGATCTTCGCAACGGCCCCGCGCGTGATCGCAGAGCTCTCGCTGGTGACTGGGCGATGGTCGGCGGTGATCTCAAGAAGGCCATGGAAGCGGACGCCTGTGGCCAAGATTGACCCAGCCAAACCCGACAAGGCCGTAGTCCACCACCAGTCCCTGTCCTACTCAGGCCCGCTCCCTCCCGCCGCCGAGTTCGAGCGCTACGAGCAGACCTGTCCCGGCGCCGCCGAACGCATCCTCGCGATGGCCGAGAAGGAGTCCACCCACCGCCATGGTGCCGAAGACCTCCTCGTCAAGGAAGAGGTTCGCGCCAGCAAGACGGGTCAGGTATTCGCCTTCGTCCTCGGGATCGGGAGCCTCATCGTCGTCGCCGTCAGTCTGATTCTCGACCGCCCCCTTGGCGCGATCGCTCCGGGCATCATCGCCCTCACGAGCCTCGCTACGGCTCTCGCCGGATCGCGGAAGCCCAAGGACTGAGTCGCTCGCTTTCAACCCACAGGAGGCAGCTATGGAGAGACTGAAATGGTATCTAGGGCGACTAACGTCTAATCACGCTGTCAGGTGGTTGGAGGAGGTTACCGGCCTCGATGAGCTCGCCGCCAAAGAGGTGACGCTCGTCTCTACCGCTGTGTACGACACGGCCAAACGTGAGGGCAATGCTCCGTGGCTGCTATTGGGCGTGGCGCTGGAAATCGTCTGGATTTTCTCTCCTCTGCTTGTGGTCCCAATCCGCTAGGGACACCGCCGACGCACTCGTTGCCCTGATCTACATTGGCTTCAGCCATGTCAGAAGGCCCGCTTCCGCAGTTCAAACCTTCAAGACGGCTCATCTACTCCTGCATCAGCGCCTCTTGCGTGGCGCTCTTCGAGCTCCTATACTCTCTTCCAGACACTCTCTCGTAGGGTGTCTTTCTTATATGCCGGCCGTTGGCCGGTACGATCCTTGACAGCGCACGAGCATCAGCAGCTCTCTCGGCAAACCAGACTGCCGGGCCTTAAGCATAACTCCTTTGCGGACAGGGCCCCCTTCCGAGGAGCCTTTTCGTTTTGAGTGAGAGGGTCACTTCATCTCCGAAGACCCCATACAAGC
>DATKVL010000267.1:0-2157 GCA_035530115.1 Dehalococcoidia bacterium
TAATCGGGCGCAGAGGGAAAATATCAAGCAGGTGGCAAGGTTCTGGCGCCGACCTGGGATGTCCCAGCTTAAACAGTACCAGATTGCTGCGCAGATAGGCGTATCATTGAGGACTGTAGTCAGGTGTGTGGCAATACTTAAACAGGAGGGTGGTAATGGCAAATAATTGGGATGATGCTGCAGTAAATTTCTTTGACAATATCCAGAGAAGTATGCTGGAGATTGGGGGCAAGAATATGGCCAAGAGGCTGATAGTTAGCTTTCTTGAACAGAGCAATCGTGCAACGCCGAGTCTGCTCGCCACGATGGTGGGCTTGCCGGTGGAAATAGTAAACAAACTCTTGGAGGAACTAGGACATGAGAACTGCGTTTATCGCCAGAAGTGGCATAATCTTGAACTGTGGAGGGTATTGTAAATGGGAATAGAGGAAGCAATGTCCTGGAACTGTGGGATGATAGCGGGGATAATATAAATGATTAAGTTTAAGCGGGACACAGCCTTTCGTAAGCAGTTCTTTGTGCCTGACTCATTCGCTCACCCCGCGAAGATGGATGCTCAGCTTTGCCTATGGATAACCGAAAGATACACGAAAGTCGGGGAAACGATTTTAGACCCGATGGCTGGAATGGGAACACAGATGCTTGCCTGTGGGCTGGGAAGGAATGTCATCTTGGTCGAACTCGAGGAGAAGTTTTGTAAGATGATGTTTGATAATTGGGAGATAGTTAAGATGCACCCGCAGTTGGGATATGAGATGGGGGCTTGCCAGATAATACAGGGTGATGCTAGGAACTTAGAGGGATTGCTGGTTGATAAAATTATAACTTCACCGCCTTATGCTGAGACGGGGGCAAGCGGTAAAAGTCGTAGTCCCTTCTGGGAGCGATTAGCAGATGACCCGACCTCAGCAAGATATGGCAGAGAAAAACATCCAAGTGTTGGTGAGGAATATTCTGCGGACCCAAATAATATAGGCAATCTTCCCTATGGTCAGATAGACAAGATTGTTACCTCACCACCTTATGAAGAGGCAATGGGGGAGAAGCATCATAGTCCCAGGGCTGATAAGTTGGCACAAGAAAAGGGCAATCCCGTTACTTATACCGACAGGGTAGACAAGATAATCACCAGCCCGCCGTATGAGGCTTCTGTAAAAAGGGGCGATGAATCCCCATCTGCTTGTGGTAAAGATAGACCTACCTATGAGGAGAGGTTAGTAAATTCTAGGGTCTATAGTAATTCGGATAATAATATCGGCAACCTCAAATCACAATCCTACCTGGAAGCAATGCTCCAAGTCTATCAAAAATGCCACAAAGTATTAAAGCCCGAAGGCGGGCTTTTAATTTTGGTAACTAAAAACTTCATCCGCAACAAAGCGGTAGTAAGGCTTGACCTTGACACGATTAAGCTCTGCGAGCAAGCGGGGTTTAAGTTACTAGAAAGGCATTACAGGAAATTACCAGCTCAATCCTTCTGGAGAACAATTTATGCTCAGAAGCACCCTGAAGTCGGGCTAATAGATACTGAGGATATTTTGGTGTTTGAGAGGTGAATAAATGGTGAAAAAGAAGGTAACTAGGCAAGCCAAATTGCCACGAGGCACAAAAGAGGAGCGCACAGAATACGCCAGGTCGCTGTTTATAGCTAACCCAGCGTATGGGAAAAACAGGGTAAACGATTTGGTTCGGAAGAGATACCGGGTAGGTCTGCGGCGGATTGAGGTTGCCAGGTTGAAGGAGGAAACGCTAGTCGGTAGGCCGAAGGCTCGGACAGGAATGGTGTCAGTGTCCAGGATGATTAGAGAGATGTTGCCCCCGGAGGATATTACCAGGGAGCAAGTTATTGTAATCGGTTTCGATGAAGCGTACATGAAACTCAGGGCCGCAGGTTTTATCACCCCCGAGATACGCCACATATTCACCGCGGAGAATGTGCCTGGTCTTTTTAGCTCCGAACCTTTTAAAGCACAGTTGAGAACGAGGTGGAGGTGGTTTCGGGATAGGCAAAAAGAGGGTTGGACTAAAAGGCAAATAGTTGACGCTATCAAGAGATATTATGCCCCCGAAAAGGGTAAAAGCCCGTTTGACTTTCTGAAAGCGGAATACCTACCCCCCTTGAGAATTGATTTTGACCCAGGGGAGGAGCGCAAGCGA
>DATKVL010000268.1:0-2056 GCA_035530115.1 Dehalococcoidia bacterium
AATAGGTTTATGGCTTACTTTATTGAGGTTGTTAATAACATCTCTTGCAACCCAAGTTTCTTTGTTTTCGTGAACGTGTCCCATTGTGAAGCAGTCCATACCTTCAAAAGCCATTAAAGCTCTTGAAAGGTTTATTTCGCCTCTTGTAACAACACCACCACCACCTGAACCATGAAAGTATTTAATTTTAAATGAACAAGCCTTGCTTCTTGATACTCCCGCCTGCATTCTGATAATATACCAACCTCCGTAACCGCCTTTCTTTACATTTGATTTGGCTTCGTGGTTTAATAAATCGATAAAACCTTGCAAAGGGTCATACTCTTTAAACTTAATTATACCCGTTTCGTGATTTCCATAACCAATTACATCAATTAAATGTGCGTATGGCTTCCACCATTCAACGGCTGTAGTAACAACACTTTGTAGATAAGTAGCTGTGTTATGTTCGGGTCTTATATCGGCTTTGTTGCCCCTAAAATCGCCTCGCCCTTGCATCATGCAGAAAAAATCACCATTAATATGTATGCGGATATTATTGGCTTTGCAGTATTCTAAATCTTTTTTAAGTAATTCCCAATCGCATTTTGGATTATCCCAATGAATATCTGATAACATTGCGATTCTAACCTTTCGGTTTAACTCTCCTACCTCAAAAAAGTATTGAGCCTCGTGAACATTTGGAGCGTGGGTAATAATTTCATGCCTCATTAATTCCGTTGTTTACGTTCCGTTATTTACGGAAATTTATTTTGTGCTTTCTAATGAAGGAAAAAAAGTCCTATCTATTTTCCTTATCATTCTATCAAGTATTGCAATCTTTTTGTCGGCTTCTTTTCTCTCCTGCTTGCTACTATCAATGCCTAAATTTGTACAAATGGTGGCTTGTATTCTTAGCAATCTATCAATCTGATGTCTTGCTAATACATCTGTTTTATATCTCATAAAATCAGCTCGCAACTTCAATTAAATTATCAACCATTTTGATAAAGTCATCAAAGGTTATTAATCCTGTAAATAATGAATAAGCTAAATATGTTAAGCCAACAGCAGCGACAATAAAGCCAAGCAATCTCGACCAATCAATTTGACCCTCGCCGCCTTCCTTGCTTTCTACATTGTTCAGGATTTCACCTTTAACGCCATCAAATGCGCCGCCTATCATTCCGCCAACGGGGCCTGTAACGCCTTTTAATGCACCAACGGCAAATGATGAAACTAATTTGCCTGCTTTACTGTTTAAAAACTTTTTGAATTTGCTCATGGTTTAACTATTTTAATTGTGTTTAAATTGGTTGTTCTAAAATCTATATGAGTCCAAGTTGGTGTAAACGATTTATGTTCAATGGTTGTAATTCCAAATGCTTTGTAATTATCTAAAATGTAGTCATACACTTGGTCGGCTGTCATTCCTTTTACATTAATATCAAAAGCATTTCCAACTCTATGTTGGCTAAATTTACCCCCTACGGTGCTGTAAATTGAACGATAACCTCTATTAGATAGATTACCGCCCCAAAAGTAATTATTAACCGTAATAGGCTTATCTAATGCAATCCGTAAAGCAATTAAACCATTAACAGCTTTTTCATTCAGCATCCAAATTGAATTTTCGCCTAACCTTTCCCAAGTTGGCTTATCTACTAACTCATGTAATTCAAAAAAATCCATTAATTATTGATTTGTGCGATGTTAATATTTCTTTGCTCTTCTAAAATATGTTGCTCATAAAAGGCTTTTGTTGCCACATACAATTGAGTTAAATCTAAGGCTACAACTTTGTCATCAACATATAATTCAACATAAGATAAATTAGCTAAAGAATCATTGCTCAAAATAATTTCTTTGTCAAAATTACCTTGTGCGTTTATTTCATCTGAATCGCCTATTATCTTTATTTCCATTATTTAATTTTCTCGATTCTATCGAATATTTTCTCCAAAGTTATTTCCATTTTATCAAGTCGTGTTAAGATAGTGTTACTTTGACTTTCCATTACTGCAATCTTTGTATCTCGAATGGCATCTAGTTTTTCGTTCTCAATTAGGTTTTTCTT
>DATKVL010000269.1:0-8407 GCA_035530115.1 Dehalococcoidia bacterium
CTCAAGGAAAGACCAGTAGTGGAGTGATAACAAAGTGGACGTCTCCCGAAGAATAGTGCTTCACTTCCCGCCCAATATAACAGGGCAGCCGGTCGTTTACCGCCTGGTTAAGGACTTTGGCCTCACCTTTAATATCCTTAAAGCTTCAGTATCACCAGGGCAAGAAGGATTGCTGGTCATGGAGCTAAGCGGTAAGCAGGAAAACTACAACAAGGGTATCCAATACCTCACTGAGACCGGAGTAGAAATCCAATCCTTAAGCCAGGATGTTGTCCGCGACGAATCCAGGTGCACTCATTGTGGAGCTTGTCTCACTATTTGCCCTACAGAGGCATTCTCTTTGGAGCGACGCACCAGGGAAGTGCTCTTTGACCATAATAAGTGTGTTGTGTGTGGATTGTGTGTTAAGGCTTGTCCTCCTCGGGCGATGATATTGTATTTCTGACTCTGACCACTGTGCTTCTTGTCGCCCTGAGCGAAGCGAAGGACCTCGTAGTGACAGGGCAGATTCTGTGGAGGGAAAGAATCCATGCATGAGCCACGCTTCTACCGCCACTGGATTAAGGACAGCGGGTTAATTTCCTTTAATGTAGTGGTAGCGCAGACAGACCTATACATCCGCTCTCAGCGCAATGTGAAGGATAAAGCCCTTGATTCTGTGCTAAAACACCGTGGCTCTCTGGAGGCATATATTAAGAGTCATCCTCTTTTCCTAACTACATTAGACACTTATCAATCTGAATCTGGAGCCCCGGCCATCGTCAAAGAAATGGCCAGGGTATCTCAGTTGACAGGTGTTGGGCCTATGGCAGCGGTAGCTGGCGCCATTGCTGAAGCGGTGGGCAGGGATTTACTTGCTTTCTCACCAGAGATAATTGTGGAAAATGGCGGCGATATTTTTCTGAAAACATCTAAAAAAAGACTGGTGGGCATCTATGCCGGGCGGTCCTCTTTTACCAAAACAATTGCCCTGGAAATTGTGCCTGAAGAAACACCACTGGGCATAGGTACGTCTTCAGGAACCGTGGGACATTCTTTAAGCCTGGGCAGCGCTGATGCCGTGATTGCTCTTTCATCCTCGGCAGCTTTAGCCGATGCTGCAGCTACGGCGCTAGGCAATATGGTCAGGCGTGCAGATGATATTCCTGGGGCGATTGAAAAGGCACGGAGTATCGAGGGGCTACGTGGAGTGGTTATTATTGTGGGCGACAAAATGGGTGTCTGGGGCAGGGTGAGAATCGTGCCCCTTGGTTAGGGCTTGCCTACGCCTCAACTGGTTTTTGCGTCTCGTGAACTGGGAAACCGTGCTCCACTAATGGTCCTGAAATAATTTTCCAGCTTTAGCAAGGTTCTCTGAGCTATATTCAATAATGTCAACATATACGTCCCCTGGCTCAACTTTGAAATTCTTGACGACCGCCTCAGTGATGTCTTTTACAAGATCCCTCTTTTGCTCAATAGTTCTCCCAGATTTGGCTTTTACAGTTATTAGTGGCATATATGCTCATACTCCTTTCAAATTTCGCTTTGATGAGTTTAGCGGTTTTCGAATTTACGCGTCAACCAAATCTGAAGACCGCTAATAATGCTTTTCTTTTACCTTGAGCAGTGATAAAGTTTTAAGCAATGAGAAACTTGCCCAACCTCCGTGTGCAATTAGCCCCCCGGCATCCTAAGGGACTAATCCTATCCAATCCTGTGATGATAGCCTCCGGCATAGCTGGCTATTGTGGGGAGTATGCTGAAATTGCTGATATACAAAAGTTGGGCGCCATTGTCTGTAAAGGCACGACCCTTACGCCCAAAGATGGTAATGCCCAACCACGACTGGTGGAAACCGCTGGTGGTCTGCTTAATTCAGTGGGCTTGGAAAATATCGGCGTTGACGCCCTGATTGGAGAAAAAGCGCCTGTATGGGCAAGATGGCGGATTCCGGTTATCGTTAATGTTGCCGGGGAAACAATAGACGAATATGTGGCTGTGACCAGCAAGTTAGAAGGCGTGCCTGGGATCAGCGGCATTGAGCTAAATATTAGCTGCCCCAATGTTTCCGCAGGAGGGATAGAATTTGGTGTCGATCCCGAGCTTGCCGCTCGGGTAACTTCAGCGGTTAAAGCTGCCACCACCTTACCGGTTATCGTTAAGTTGAGCCCCAATGTAACCGATATTAAGGAAATCGCTTTAGCCGTAGAAGAAGCTGGAGCTGATGCCATATCCCTGATTAATACACTGAAGGGCATGGCAATCGATATAGACCAGAGAAAGCCACGCTTAGGGAATATTACAGGCGGGCTTTCTGGTCCCGCTATCAAGCCTGTTGCTCTTTATATGGTATTCGAGGCAGCCAGAGTGGTCCGTATTCCATTGATAGGATGTGGCGGCATTGCTTGTGCTGAGGATGCCCTGGAGTTTATTATGGCTGGAGCTACCGCCGTGCAGATTGGCACAGCCAGCCTGACCAGTCCTGATATCTGTCTTACTATACTGGAGGGGATAGAGCGTTTTATGCTGGACAAAGGGGTGGAAAAATTAACTGACCTTATTGGCGTTGCCCGGGATAAGTCCTGAGAGAGCCGCTATTTGGCGGTCGCTTCCTTCTGGATGAAGCTGATGATGTCCTCTGTGGAAGTGCCCGGACCAAAAACGGCTTTTATGCCCATTTGTTGTAAGGCGGGAATATCATCCTCGGGTATTATGCCACCAGCGATAACCAGGGCGTCTTCTCTTCCTTTTTTCCTTAATCCTTCTATGATCGGTGGCAAGAGCTCTAAATGAGCTCCAGACAGGATGCTCAACCCAACAACAGCTACATCCTCCTGGATAGCTGCCTCGACAATCATGTCGGGAGTTTGTCGAATTCCGGTATAGATTACCTCCATTCCGGCATCCCGCAAAGCTCTCGCTACCACTTTGGCACCTCGGTCATGCCCATCTAACCCAGGCTTGGCTAGCAGAACACGAATCCTACCTTTGGTCATAGTCTGCTCCTTCTCTAAATTTTCTGACAAAGCTCAACAAGCACTCCTCTAAGCGATTTGGGGTGAATGAAAGCTACCATGCCCTCTAAGCCAGGGCGCGACTTCTTATCAACTAATTCAATCCCTCTTTCAGAGAGGCGGCTAAGCTCCTTATTTACATCGTCAACTTCAAACGTTATATGGTGAAGGCCCTCCCCTCTTTTCTCCAGGGCTTTGGCCATATTACTGCCGGGAAGTGGTTCTAAAAGTTCCAGCTTGGCGCCCTGGGCTAAGGAAAGGATGGCTGCCTTTACTCCTTGCTCCGAGATGGTTTCAACCTTGTCAACCTCAGCGCCAAAACAATCCTCATAAAGCTTTACCGCTTCATCGAGGTTGCTAACTAAAATACCGATGTGGTCAACTTTTTTGGCCATTTCACCTCCTTAAAAGCTAGTACCATAAATCTTGAAGGCTGTCTCTCAAAAAACCAGGAATTCCTTTTGGGTAGCAAAAATCTTGCGAAGGACATCACATATCTCACCCACGGTGGCGTAAGCCTCCACACATTCAAGGAAGGCGGGCATGGTATTATCCTTGCTTCGGGCGACATCTTCCAATCGCTTAAGCGCCTGGTTGACATTGCTGGTGTTCCTGTCTTTCCTAACCTGGGCAGTCCTATCCCTCTGTTTTTTTTCCACTTCTGGCTTGACTCGAAGCAGGCCCACTATTTTAGGATAGGGAGAAACGAATTTGTTTACCCCTACCCCGGTACGTTTACCGCTTTCAATTTCTTTCTGATAACGGTAAGAGGAATCCTGAATTTCCCTCTGCTGATATCCATGCTCTATGGCAGATACGGCACCACCAATGCTATCAATTTTGGTGATATACTCCCCGGCTTCCTTTTCCAGGCTGTCGGTTAGATGCTCTATGTAATAAGAGCCACCAAGGGGATCGACGACAGCAGTAATGTCACTCTCGTAGCCCAATATTTGCTGAGTCCGCACAGCTATGGTCACTGCTTCTTCAGAAGGCGGAGCATAAGCTTCGTCGAAGGAGTTAGTATGCAGCGATTGAGTACCTCCTAAGGTCGCAGCCAGGGCTTCTAGGGCTGTCCGCACAATATTATTATGCGGCTGCTGTGCAGTGAGGCTGCATCCAGCAGTTTGAGTATGGAAGCGAAGCATCCAGGAACGTGAATCTTTAGCCCCGAACCTCTCTCTCATAATCTTCGCCCAGAGGCGTCGTGCCGCTCTAAATTTGGCAATCTCTTCAAAAAAGTTGATATGGCTATTGAAGAAGAATGATAATCTGGGAGCGAATGTGTCTACATCAAGCCCAGCATCAATAGCTGCCTGAACATAAGCAATACCGTTAGCGAGGGTGAAGCCAATTTCTTGAGCCGCGGTGGAACCAGCTTCTCGTATGTGGTAACCACTGATACTGATGGTATTCCAGCGAAGGACATGCTTGGCACAGTAGGCAAATATATCAGTGGCCAACCTCATGGAAGGACGGGGCGGGAAGATGTGAGTACCCCGGGCGATGTACTCCTTAAGTATGTCATTTTGAGTAGTGCCGTTTAAATTAGCTGGCTCGACTCCTTGTTTCCTGCCCAGGGCAATATACATGGCAAGGAGAATCGGGGCAGTGGCATTTATGGTCATGGAAGTGCTTACCTTATCCAGAGGTATATCCTGAAAAAGAATCTCCATATCCCGGAGGCTGTCTATGGCAACACCAACCTTGCCCACCTCGCCTTTAGCTAAGGGATGGTCAGAGTCATAACCAATTTGTGTGGGCAGGTCGAAGGCTATGCTCAGGCCAGTCTGCCCTTGCTCTAAGAGATAACGGTACCGCTGGTTAGTTTCCTCAGCAGTACCAAAGCCAGCGTACTGGCGTATTGTCCATATTCTACCCCGATACATATTTGCTTGGACACCCCGAGTAAAGGGATACCCTCCGGGGTAGCCTAAATCTCGAGTGTAGTCAAAATTTACCAAGTCCTCCGGTGTGTAAACAGTATCAATCTCCAGGCCAGAACTGGTTTCAAACTTCTCCTGGCGCTCGGCGGCACGCTTTAAAGCCGAAGCCAATGTAGTTTCACGCCATTCTTGCTTAGTTTTATTGGCCATAGCTACCCCCTGAGTTAAGAAAATTTGTCCAATGGACTCTCTCGGGTCCAGGTATTACCTGGGCTGAAAATGGATTAATAACCTCCACCTGTCATTCTGAGCCCTTCGCATCTTGTCATCCTGAGGCATTCACTTTTTGTCGTTGCGAGCACCTGAAAGGTGCGTGGCAATCATCTGCCCCACCGAGATTGCGGAGCCTGTTCCGAAGCATAAGCGGGGAATCTCGCTCCTCGCAACGACACGAGGGGGAGATTGCTTCGGCACTATCGTAGCCTCGCAATGACAGAATTGAGGTGTCATTCTGAGCCTTTCGCATAGCTCAGGATGGTGGCTAGAAATTCTTCGTCTTCCAACCCCATTTGGACTTCCAGAATGACATTACTAAACGCTCTCGCTATGTGCTACTGACACGGATTATGTCACACTATTTACTTTTCTCTGACCCACTAATCTTGCCCAAAAAGGGCACTAGATCCATGGGCAAGGGGAACACGATGATGTTGCTTCTCTCTGTGGCAATGCTTGCCAATGTCTGCAAATAGCGAAGCTGTAGAGCTGAAGGCTGACTGGAAATAACTTTGGCAGCCTGGGCCAATTTCTCTGCCGCCTGGGCTTCACCCTCGGCGTGAACCACCTTGGCTCTCCTATCTCGCTCAGCCTCAGCTTGGGCTGCCATAGCTCTCTGCATTGTTTGCGGCAGTTGCACATCCTTAACCTCCACCATGCTCACTTTTATACCCCAGGGATTAGTGCCTTCATCAACCACCGACTGTATCTTTTCGTTGAGCCTGTCCCGCTGGCCTAATAACTCATCCAGCGTAGATTGTCCGACAACATTTCTTAAGGTGGTAGCGGCAAGAAGCGAGGTTGCCTTGATATAGTCGAGCACCTTGAGAATAGCCTCTGCGGCATCGACCACCCGAAAGTAAATTACGGCGTCAACCCTGACAGTAACATTGTCCAAGGTGATGCACTCTTGCTCTGGAACGTCCATGGTGATTACCCGAAGGTCAAGTTTCCGCATATTCTCAATGAAAGGTATAATCACGACCAGGCCCGGCCCTCTGAGGCCAACCCACCTACCCAAGCGGAAAACGCCCCCTCTTTCATACTCTCGGACGACTTTGAGAGCTGCCGACAGAAGTATTAGTACTACTATTGCGATAACAACATAAATAAATACGTTCATTTTCCCTCCTTTTCTTTAGATTTTTTGGTCACCCACAATTTCAATCCTTCTACTTTGGTTATTGTCACCTCCTCTCCGGGTTCTATTTTACTATCTTCGGCTATAGCTGTCCACAATTCTCCTTCAGCCAGAACCGTGCCCTTGGGGTCGAGGGTCGTTTGCACCACAGCTTCCTTCCCTATCATATCCTCTACACCAGCCGAGAGTTTTAGCCTCTGGCCTTTTACGATGGCGTAAATAACGAAAATGATAAAAGTGATGGCGAGAACTATGGCTATGATAATTGGGCCAGTCATTTCGAAATCCATAATATCCATAAATGTTACCTTCCTATTCCTTTAATTTCTTTGTCACCCATAATTTCAATGCTTCCACTTTGGTTATTATCACTTCCTCACCCGGTGCTACTCTGCCGCCTTCCGATGCCGCCGTCCATAATTCTCCATGGGTTAAAACCGTGCCCGTAGGGTCGAGGGGTGTTTTGGCTATGGCCATTTTCCCTATCATCCCCTCAGCCCCGGTGGCCTTGCGCCGCCTCTGCCCGCGGATAATGGCCCCGATGACAAAAACAGCGAAAGCTGTAACCCCTACTGCAACCCCGGCAATTAGCCCCCTGCTTACCTCTATCCCTGGGCTTTCGCTGAACAATATCAGCGAGCCTATAACCAGGGAGATTATACCTCCGGCTGTCAATAAGCCAAAAGCAGTGGTGAAGTACTCGGCGATAAAAAGTCCCACGGCAAGTAAAAGGAGTGCTATGCCTCCCCAGTAAGCATCAAGCACGCCCAGGGAGTAAAACGCCAGGAACAAGCTGATGCCACCAGCGACCCCGGGGAAAACCAGCCCCGGGTTGGAAATCTCAGTAATTAACCCTATGGTAGCCAGGGTAAAGAGGATGTAGGCAATGTTGGGGTCGCTGAGGGTTTGCAGGAATTTTTCAATGGCATTCATTTCGTTTCTAGTTGAAACATAGTCCGCAGTATCAATGATAACTTCCTCGCCGTTGGCTAAAGTAACCTTCCAGCCATCGATTTGGGAAATAAGGCTTTCCAAATTGTCAGCTCGCAGGTCGATAAGGTTATATTCCAGTGCATCAACATCGGTGAATGATTTGCTTTCCGTAACTGCTAGCTCGGCTTCCTCCATATTACGGCCACGCTCCTCAGCTATAGTCCTCATCCACTTAGCCGAGAACTCGACTATTTTTTTCATCTGGTCTTCTGGTATTTCCTCTCCTCCAGCAGATACAGGATGGGCAGCGCCGATGGTCGTGCCCGGCGTCATCGCCGCTATATGAGCAGATAGGGTAATGAAGGTTCCCGCTGAGGCAGCCCAGGCAGCTTTGGGTGAGACGTAAACCACGATGGGCACGTCGGCATTCATAATCTTCTGAACTATCTCTTCGGTTGAGTCAAGAAGCCCGCCGGGGGTATCTAGCTCAATTATGCAGACGGTAGCGCCATCCTTCTCCGCCTGGCTGATACCCCGATCGATATAGTCAGCTATCACAGGTACAATGGTGCCATCCACGGTAAGGACTTCCACAGTAGTAGGGCTGGCGGCAGAGATGAAACTGCCTCCTAGACCCGCAGCTATGGGAAGCACAAGCCAAACAAGAAAGAAAATCCTGAGCCCGGTTCTAAGCATCTCGCATTATCCTCAAGTTAATTATAGACTAAGCAATGAAAAGCAACAAACTTTTCAGATTCATTATTGAAGCTGGATACAGCTTAGTGTAGAATAGGCTAGGGATGAAAAACCAAAAATGTAAGGGAATGCAGGACTTGCTCCCCGAGGACATGTTACGCTTTCGCCGTATTGAAGATGTCTTCCGGACTTGTTGTCGTAACTGGGGCTACCAGGAGGTGAGGACGCCAACCTTAGAATATCTCCACTTGTTTACAGCTACGGGAACACTCACCCCGAGCATGTTAAGCAAGGTATATTCCTTTCTCGATTGGGATGGCTGGAGTGGTGAGCGGGTCGTCTTGAGGCCAGATGGCACTATTCCTGTAGCCAGACTCTACATCGACAATCTAAGTGGACAAGAATTAGCCAGGCTTTTCTATGTGACTAATATCTTCGCTTTCGAGGGAACAGGGAAAGAGAACAGGGAGCGATGGCAA
>DATKVL010000270.1:0-2352 GCA_035530115.1 Dehalococcoidia bacterium
CCTATTAGCTCAGGGGAAATGAGATTCAAAGGACACAAACTCAACGGCTTAAAGCCCCATCAAATATGTAAGCTGGGAGTATCGAGGACATTTCAGGAGACTAAAGTTTTCGCCAATATATCGGTCCTTCAGAATGTATTAGTGGGGGCATTTTTCGGGACGCCAACCCGTGTATCAGCGGCGGATGCTGCCAGGGAAGCTAGCCAGGCACTGGAGTTTGTGGGGTTGACGGCAATGAGCGCACTCCCAACTAAAGACTTGACCATGGTCAACCAGAAGCGCACCGAAGTAGCCAGAGCGCTAGCCACCAAGCCGGAGCTATTGTTGCTTGATGAACTAATGGCCGGTCTAACCCCCGCGGAGGTAAGCGAGGCTATGGAGCTGGTAACCAGGATTCGGGATAAAGGGATTAGCGTTTTTATGGTCGAGCATGTCATGAAGGCAATTATAGGCATATGTGGGCGGATTATAGTGCTCCATCATGGTGAGAAGATTGCTGAAGGAACACCACAGGAGATTACCGCCAATAAGACAGTTATCGAGATATACCTTGGAGAGGAGACTCATGCTGGAAGTTAGCAATCTGGATGTTTTCTATGGCAAGTCTCAAGCCCTGCGGGACGTTTCTTTGAAAGTCAATGAAGGAGAGATAGTGGCTCTGGTGGGCACTAATGGCGCCGGTAAAACGACGCTGCTTAATACTATATCCGGCCTGCTACGTCCAGCTTCAGGTAGTGTGGAGTTTCTCGGTAAGAGAATAGATAGGCTGGCACCTCATAACATTGTGCAACTGGGTATTTCTCATATACCCGAGGGCAGAAAGCTTTTTACCGACATGACAGTGCGGGAAAACCTGGAGATGGGTGCATATACTTCGGAAGCCTGGAGGCGGAGGAAAGAAACGTTTGAGCAAGTTTATCAAATTTTCCCGGTGCTAAAAGAAAGACGAAAGCAATCAGCCAGTAAATTAAGCGGCGGTGAAGGGCAAATGGTAGCCATAGGTCGGGGCTTAATGTCCAATCCTAAACTGTGCATGTTTGATGAGCCGTCGTATGGTCTGGCCCCGAAATTATTCTCCGAAGTCCTCGAGGTCATAAAGCACTTGCGTGAGCAGGGAATTACCATATTCATGGTTGAGCAAAATGTTCGACGTACCCTTGCGACAGCCGACCGGGCATACGTGCTGGAAAACGGGCGGATTGTCTTAGAGGGAAAAGGTAAAGACCTTCTACAAGACGAGCAGGTAAAGAAAGCCTATTTGGGACTGTAGCTTAGGTGGCGTGATATGCCGCCTCTAAGCAATATCAAATGACAAAGCTCAAATGTCAAATAAAGCTCAAAACCCAAATGACAAAAAGAGGTAATTTTAGCATTTAAGCATTTGGATTTGAATTGTCATTTGGATTTTGGTATTTAGATTTGTTTATTCGAGGTGAATTGAGCAACCCCGATAAAATCGGGGAACTATGGATTAAAAATAAGACAGCAAGGAGGTAAGGTATGGCACGAGGTTATATGGGAAGAGTTCTGTTTGCGGACCTTTCCAAAAATAAGCTAAGGGACGAGGCGCTCGACGAAAAGCTCTGCCGCCAGTTTATCGGAGGCTATGGCATCGGCGCCAGAATCCTATTCAGCCGACAAAAGGCTGGGGTTGACCCACTGGGACCGGATAATACACTGGGCTTCCTTACCGGCCCATTTACCGGCACCCCGGCACTTTCGGGCACGAGGTTCACGGTGGTTGGGAAATCACCGTTGACCGGGGGCTGGGGTGATGCCAATTCCGGTGGTTACTTCGGTGCCTTCCTGAAGTTCGCCGGCTACGATGCCGTGTTCTTTACCGGCATGTCGGCAAAGCCGGTCTACCTCTTTATCAATAATGGCCGGGCTGAGCTGAGGGATGCCGCCCACCTGTGGGGGAAGGATACTCGCCAGACCGAAGAAATACTCAAATCGGAATTAGGCAAGGATGTGGAGGTAGCTTGCATTGGCCCATCAGGTGAGAATCTCTCTCTCATCTCGGCAGTGCTAAACCGGAGCCGAACTGCCGCTCGTTCCGGTCTGGGTGCTGTGATGGGCTCCAAGAAGCTCAAGGCATTGGCGGTGAAGGGCAACATGAAGGTCCCCCTAGCCAATGAACAAAGAACCAAGGAACTGAGAAAGAAATACACGGCTGAACTGGGTGGGCATATCGCCTGGTTAAAGCCGTTTGGCACGCCTTTCCTCGTTGATATCGGCGTTCTGAGTGGTGATTCGCCGGTCAAAAACTGGGCGGGAGTAGGGGTTATTGACTTCCCAGATTTTCAACCTATAGCCAAAGAAGCTGTGACTGAGCGGACGATGAAGAAGTTC
>DATKVL010000271.1:0-5665 GCA_035530115.1 Dehalococcoidia bacterium
ACCAGAGGTTCACCCTGTCCTTGCACCTGATAGTTAATGTTAATACCATTAAGCTTGGCTAGCGGCATGATGCAACCCTCTTCCTCTTTTATCTTACTGCAAGTATATAACAATTGATTTATCGAATGAAGCTCCAGGTAAGAAAAACTTAGGTTGTTACCTCAGGCCCCCGAAGTATTGCACGAAATAGCGGATTGTGCAGTTTGCTGGTCGCTCTTAAGCGCTAAGAGTCATTTTCCTAGCCTTCCTAGTCATGGATAGCAGGGATAACAATATGCTGTTTTGTGCAGTCGCTTGTCTCGGTCAATGCAAGACGAGGAACTAAACAGAATGGCTAAATGTGTAATTCTGTCAATTACTCAATTTCTTAATTAGAAAGGCCATATTTTTACCGAAGTTCCAAGCTGTTTCGAGCCCTTCCTTATCCTGTTTCACTTCGCCTTTTCCTCGACCGATAGCAACATTCCAGTACGTAGAACCAGGAATAAAGAACCCTAGAATCTGAAACCAGGAGGTAAGTTGAGCACTTGTGAAGTTCTTACCGGCACGTCGTGCTACTACCAGTGGCCCACCAACCTTGCCGTGGAAGGGTTCACCATTCCAGTGTGCGATATAGCCAACACGCTCCATAAGTGCCTTAATCAGCGCCGTAGCAGAGCCATAATATACCGGTGAAGCTAGAATTATACCATCGGCTTCTTTCATTTTTAGGTATATCGGAAATAGGTCATCCTTGATAGAGCAAATCTCTTGTTCCTTGCATGCCATACATGCAGTGCATGGTTTTATTTCCAGGCCAGCTAACCGAATAAGCTCAGTATCCAATCCTTCCTCAGAAATTGCTTTAAGCGTATGCTTGGTTAACAGTTCTGTGTTGCCATTTTTTCTTGGACTGCCGACTATACCTATGACTTTCATCCGATACCTCTATCCCTTTGCTTTCCCGCCGTATCAAGAACTCCTCGACCATCCTAACTCGTGACTCGGTGCCAAGGACAAGCGCTTACATTATACGAGACTTCGCGGCGTAACTTCAAGAACCGAGTCACGCTCTAATCAGCTTTTAGGGTTGTGATTCGGAAGTTTTGGTTTAGGGTGGTTCAATTGCCGAAGCGGTCGTGGTTTTTCTCAATCTTGAACAATTTAGCGTCTTGTGTCATAAAAGGCTACACATAATACAAATCAAATCCACATCATTGACAAATGGCCTAAATCGTGGTAATGTTATGTTGGCTCTAGAACTTGGGGCCTTTTGTATTTTTATAGAGGTTGTCAACCTGATTTTTTAATCTATGTCAACCTGATTGTTTAAAAATTGAATAGTTTTTGGGCCGATTCCAGCTTTGAAAAAAGGCCGAAATCCTGAAAAATGTCAACCTGACTTTTAATCAGGGTGTCGCAGGTTCGAATCCTGTACGGCCTACTCTCTGCTTCCCCTTTTTTACTAACATCAGCTTTTTTAATTTCAGCGTGCCGACCGGCATCTAATAACTTAATCAAAGCTCTGTACCATGGCTTCCTGAGGACCTGACAAAACATGCCTGCATCAATCAGGCTTCGTAGGGCGGGGATTTACTCCCCCGCCGAAAAGAGGCGGCATATAAAATGCCGAAATTTGAACAGAAAATCAAAATTAAACAGTCTAAAAACTCATCAGCCGAGATACCCTATCAACTCGCGGCTATTACTTGGATGGCGCAGCTTAGCCAGTGCTTCTTTTTCAATCTGGCGTATTCGCTCCTTGCTGAGACCAAACTCTGTGCCAACCTCTGCTAGGGTTCGACTGTACTCATTGCCCAGCCCAAACCTCAACTCAATGATGCGTCGTTCTCGTGGTGTCAGCGACTCTAATGTTTTGCTCAATTCTTCCCTGAGCAAGTTTGCAGTGGACTGCTCCTCAGGCTGCAGAATCGCCTCATCTGCGATGAAATCACCGAGTTGGCTTCCCTCTTCTCCTACAGGTGTCTCAAAAGAAACAGGCCCACCAGAACTCAGCTTAAGCAGCGATTCTATCTTTTTGGACCGCAGTCCCGTCTCAGAAGCGAGTTCCTTCTCAGTCGGCTGGCGGCCAAGCTTCTGAGCTAAGTTCTTTCTTGCCCGTGCTAGCTTCGTTAGATCGTCAACCACGTGTCCCGGCAGGCGCACAATGCGTGACTTGTCAATAACTGCCCTGTTGATTGCCTGCCAGATCCAGGGAATAGCGTAGGTACTGAACCTATAGCCTCTGCGGTGGTCGAATTTCTGCACTGCCTGCATTAACCCGATATTGCCTTCCTGGATGAGGTCAGGTAGAGGCACGCCCCAACCAATATGTCCCTTGGCCACGCTTACCACCAGGCGCAAATTGGCTTGAATCATGTGGTTGGTTGCCTGGCGTGTCCTTTCTCTTATTTGCTCAAAGTGCTTGACAATTTCTGAGCGATGCGCTTCCAGTTTGTCATGGAATTCCGGCGACTGCAGCACCTCCCCAAATTCGGCCAGGGAACTTTTCCGGCCTGCCTCTTCTATGATATGCCAGGATATCAGCCGGCTGTCCAGCGACAATTCAATCACGGTCTTCTCGATTCCAGTTTGGCTTGCCCCGGTGATTTTAGCTATAGCGCTGGATAGATGCTGATCGATATTGCCATCGATTGCGTGACGTAGATCTGGGTGCGATACCTTCTCTGCTATACTTCCGTGAGAAGGAAGGTCAAGATACTGATAAAGGGTTTCAAAAAGCAAACGCGCCCGACTGAATCGCTCCATCAATGCCAACAATAAGTCGATTGCCGAAGGCTGAGTGCCATGTTCGGCGAGCCAGTCTTTCTCAAGCCGGGAAAGATGCTTCCCTTCCTCTATTTGGCTGGTCAGCACTCTTTCCTCCTCGGCATTGAGAAGGGGAGTTTGCCCCACTTCATCTAAGTATAAATTCAACGAATCCTCACCAAGTTCAAACTCCCGCTTTTGAGGAGTAATCTCAAGCTCAGAGAATTCCTCTTCCTGGCCACTCTCCTCACCAGCCAAATGCAATACCTTATCCTCAGAAGAGACTTGTTCTCTATCTTTAACGTTTTCTAAAACCGTTATCATCTTCAGCCTCCTTTATACTCTTCGTTCGGGCAACTGCATCTTCCAAACACGATTATTATATGTACAGAGGCAATCCCTGTATGCGACTTTTGTCTCATACAGACATGGCGCTGGGATAGGGAAAGACTGGACATTAAAAGATTAGCCAGGAAAGCAGGTGAAAATATTGTCTAAAAGGTCTTATTTGGTCTTTAGGGTTCCTGGAGAATTATCTCAAAGGGGCAACTTATGGCCCCAGTGGTACAAACGGCTTCGCAGTCTGTGCACCAGTCGCACTCCACTGTTTCAATAATGGTAATAATATAGTTAACTATCGCCAGAGCATTGCAGTGGCACACGCCAACGCATAACCCACACCCATCACACTTTTTGGGGTCTATAACAGGCATTTCAGCCATAGCTTTCAATCTCCATTCTAATTATTTTAAAAGTAAAGCTTGCCATCTGTCTGTGATATTTGTCTCAAGAAGACACCTCCATTATCTTTTGGAGAGCTTCTTTATCCGTAATTATTATGCGATGGCGATCCAACTTGATCGCCCCTTCCTCCTCTAATGCCTTTAGCGACCTGCCCACTACCTCCCGAGCAGTACCTGCCATAGCTGCCATTTCTTGCTGTGTAAGCCGTGGCCCACGGCCCATTTCACCTCCGATGTGCTCAAAGAGTATCTTGGCTACCCTGCCGATGACATGCCTGAAAGACAGATCCTCAACCAGCGACACGAGGTGACGTACTCGCCTTGCCAGCACCTTAATCACATTCAATGTTATCTGCGGATGGTCCCGGAGGATAGCTTCCATGTCATCCTTCTTTATCCCATAAAGAAGAACGGGTCCCATAGTCTGAGCACTGGCGGGATTTGGACCACCATCAAAGATAGGGACATCATTGAAGGACTCCCCGGGGCGCACTATGCTCAAGATCTGCTCCTTTCCTTCGGCCGAGGTCCTGAACACTTTCACCACCCCCGAAGCGACAAAATACAGATTTGCAGCCGATTCACTCTCAAGCAAGACCATTTCTGCTCTGTCAGCAGTTTTCTCAAAGACGAGCTCTCTGATCGACTCAATCTCAGCAAGGCCAAGATCGGAAAAGTATAGAATGCTCTTCAAAAACTCCAACTGAACAGCCATACTTCATATCCTCACGAGGTAGCAAAATCTGCTTGATTATACACCTATTTTTAAAGCTCCATGACGCCAGTGACTTCTACGTTCTCATCGTCTAACCATACTGTGATATCCAACATGTCTAAGGCAAGCTACTTGCGTTCGAGGGCAGGGTGTCACAGGTTCGAATCCTGTACGGCCTACCGGAAAGGTACTATCATTACCTTCCTCCAATACACTCCGTCAGACAGAAGTCAGTTCCAGAAGATGACTTACACCCTACAGAGCTAAATAGCCAGACGAATAAAAACAGGCCGGCGACCAAGCCTTAACCGATTCCTTTTTTCATTGCTTTTTCAGAAGACCTTTATGATAAGGGCAGATTTTTCGACATATATTGCACGAAAGAACCCAGCCGCCACCATCGGTGTAAGAAATAGAACGCTCTCTACATAGCTTTTGGTCAATGGTTATCCCATCAAGAGCATGCTGTGGACATGAATCTATACACACTGTGCATCCAGAAATACAACCTTCATAAGATGCAATCGGATCGGGCTCTAAATCAATGGACACAAGAATAGCCCCAAGCCAGATCATATTCCCGAATTTTTCGTTTATAAGAAGAGTATTTTTCCCAAATACCCCTAGTCCAGCGAGGACACCTGCGTGTTTTAGTGATAGAATCCCTCTTCCATGATTTCGGCCTGCATCCCAATATTCATATGGCTCAGCAGAGGGAATCGGAACTGACACAACGCCTTCCGTTTCTAATTCACCGGATACATGAAAGGAAATCCAGTCCAATTTATCGACCATTCTGTTTCTCACTAAGGTATAGGGCGCATTGGTTTTAGCCTGAAGGGTGCTTAAGGGAAAATGAGATGCAAAGACAACTACTGATCTACAATCAGGATAGATATCACACGGGTGGAAGCCTTTCGGAGCATCCACAAACCGAGCCACCGGAGCGACCCCACAGATATCTGCCCCGTATTGAATTGCTTTCTTTTTAATTGTTCTGGAACTGATCATGAGTCCTTGCCCTGCCCTCAAGGATTATACCACTTGTTAAGCTGTAGTTGCCTATATTGAACGAAAGTCTGCATTGTCTATGGTAGAACGCCGGTGCTGTCCAAATAATAAACTCATTGTGTAACCCTAGGATAGGCTAAAAGCAATTGCGGCAAAGCGGGGATAACTTGTTTCTTACCAAACACGAGCTCGGAATCTGTCCAATGCGGCTCACTCTCTGTTTCCCTGGTCAATATAGTTATACGACACCCCTGGTCATACTGATCAGCCCCATTCCAAGGACATTGACTAAGGTGTTACAATGTTCTTAATGAGTGGCTATACACTAAGAGAGGCTGCCGAGGCTTTAGGGGTTTCAATAGTTACCATCCGTCGGTATATCAAGTCCGGCAAGCTCAAAGCCAGGTTAGTCCCTTCCAAGTTCGGGGAGTCATACATTATCGACGAC
>DATKVL010000272.1:0-1849 GCA_035530115.1 Dehalococcoidia bacterium
TTCTAAGTCCTCTATGAAGTCCATTTCAAAATCAGGTTTCAATGCTTCGGGGATTGGCATATTAGAACCATATCTAACGCCTAGACCTAATGCATGTATTCGTTCCATTAGATAGAGATTAAATTCTGTTTTGCCAGAACCATTCGGACCCTTGACGCTAGTAAAGATACTTCCTTCTTTGCCATAGATGGATTTAACGAAGTCGTCAAAGTCATATATTCTCGGCATTTATCCTCACTCAGTGAAACTAGAGATAATATCTTCTGCTCTTGGCATTCTAAGACCCATTTTTGTTATTTCATTCGTCTTTTCGCTACACGCAAAAGATACCTTTAGGTTAACCTGCAACAATGCCATTATCAATGCCCAAGTAGGATTAGTTATTTCTCCTTGTTTATCGCGTTTGAAATCAATAAATCCTAATCTATCTAATTCTATGAAATATCCGATTGCTTTTGCTGTTTCGGGATCATTACCTGATAATTCTTTAAAGATTGGGTCTTTGTCTGCGAGTTTTTGACTAAGGCTGGCTTCTTGAAAGAATTGGTATTTAGTTCTTGACGACCTTGACATTATTTTAATTCTCCTTAGATATTGTTTCTTCTAAATTCTGCAACCACTCATAGAACCAAAGAAGCACTTGAAGCATTTCAAGTAATGCTTTTTTAACGGGCTCGTCTAATTCGTTAATTGTTTGTTCGAGATTTTTAAGTTGTGTCATTATGAAACCTTCTGTAAATTTTTCCAACAACTCACACAGCCACGCCATGTATGAGTTTGTCGTTTGCCATCAGTAACATACGTTTCTTTTTTCTCGATGATTTTAAAAAAAGAAGTACCGCAATATTTACATTTTTCTTGCGTCATTATCCTTTCACATCTTTCTTTTTTGGATATAGATAATAAACGCCATAGAACACAAACCCCACAAGAAGCCCTAAGACAAACTCAATCATTCTGTTTTACTCCTTAAACCATCGCATTACAAAATTAGTTGGCAAATCAATCAATTGACGCCATCCGCGAATTTGTTTCATGCCTAATTTTTCAAAGACTGTCTTATAATTTCGCGGGAAATGCCTACTATTTTGCGATACCTCATTCTCAATCGTTAGTAAGTTATATCGCCCAAGTCGAGCAATATGCTCAAACACCTTATCATTCTCTGGCGGGATATGTTGCAGGACTGCCATCGTGAAAACAAGGCCGTAGGGTTGAAGTATTCTTGGTAATACCTTCTCAATCGGCCCATGCATTAAACAGGCTTTTGCTTGTACCATATCTAAAGCCTTTGAGTTCACATCTACCCCCGCAAGATGTGTATAACCAGCACTTTCAAGACTGCTAAGATTTCTTCCTACATTACAACCTACTTCAAGAATTGTTCGATTGTTCTCAAGTGCTATTTTCTTCTTCACAATATCAACAAGCATGTCAGATCGCCCATTATGTTCAAGATATGTATGCGGCAGGTTTTCTGGTGTGGGATTTATCCAGTATTCTATCTGATCTTCTCTCAATCTTCTATCACCACAGCAAATAATATCATTCTGTCTTACCTCCGCCTAATATCCTCGAAATCATTCCTTGTTTCACTTCATCGGGCGAACTTTTCAAGGCGTCAAGATTCGGTGTCTGTCGAGTCATATCGACAAATTGAGCAGATTTGTACCCCTTGTATCCCATGAAATGAACTGCTATCACATCCGCAACCAGTGAAAACGGATTCCAATCATCATTAGGGAAATATGCTTTTCCATATCCGCTTAATTGGGCTGTGCATAACGTTATTGTTTTGTCTGGAAAATAACTTCTTTCTGCGTTGCTGTTGAAGTCCATGAATTTAGTT
>DATKVL010000273.1:0-1530 GCA_035530115.1 Dehalococcoidia bacterium
AATCCTCTAGCATTTCTGTAGAGAATGAATCAACAGTAGGACAATCACCATCAGCTTGCCTTTGCAAGCAGTTTTGAACAATTTTATCTATCAGTAATATGTGCATTTCATTCTCCTATTTGAGTTATGCTTCGGTTAGGGTGTCGGGAAGGTTCATCAGGCCGGTATAGTAACAATCACGGTATTAACCATCGTTCCAGATTCCTTGAATGCGCCATCTGGCAACTTTTCGATTGATCCTCCGCGCTCATCTACCAAATCCCGAAACTCTTTCGTCAGGCTGTTTTCGCGGAACGTCACTCCGGCAGACATGACAGCTACCAACAATCCGTTAGGCTTGAGAAATTTCAACGCATGGAGTACATGCTTAATATCGGCTTGCTTGGCAAAGGGCGGATTCATCACCACGCGGTCGAACTTTTTTGATGTATGGTCAACCGTCAAGAAATCTTCATTTCCAACAAAATTAAATTCCTCTTGGTCAATCAGATATTGAAAGTTAGATTCCATCAGCTCATAGCATTCAACTATCGCTCCTTCCTCTACGCACCTATGTGCAATTGAACCTTTGCCAGCAGAAGGCTCAAGCAAGCTCATCCCTTCTGCAATCTCGGCAATATCCATCAACCGATCAACCACAACCGATGGCGTAGGAAAATAATTGAATTCATCCTTTGGAATCTCAACCTCACCGGATAAGATGATTTGATCTATCCGGCTGAATGCGTCACCGTCGAAAATGTGCGCTTTTGCTTTGCGGTTCCACTTACCACCCGAAGCCTCAAGAACCTTGTTGGTGCGTTCATACATCTTGCGGTCTAACTGCCCCATCAAGAACAGCGAATTACCCTCTGTCTTTGCGTTACTCAAAACTGCCAACACTTCGTTTTCAACTCTCATTTTTTGTCCTTTACCTTGCCGTTAGATATTCCCGAAAGCTCAACCAGCGTATAAATCTCATCCAATTCTTTTTCTTCCATTTCATTCTCCTATTTAGTTACGCTTCGGTTAGGGTGTAGGTTTCTGGTCAGCACCGCATGTACATGAATTGAACACAAGTCGCATTCTTGTATAGTGGTTCGCTGGACAGCATGGCGCATGGTGCAAGTCGTCTACAATCTGCCTATTACGAAGTAACTTGAATATCCACCATGTAAATCGCTTTGGCCGTATACATGGCAATCGCATTTGCATATAAACATCCCATAATTTCATCCTTACCATGAGCATGACGAAAGTTCTCTGCATATCGGATACCATCACGCTTTCCTTTCAAGATGCCGATCAGCACTGTTCCAACGCCTGATCTGCCCGATACTTCTCATTTGCCATCCGACCTGAACCGCGAAGTAATCTCTCACCTTCTGCGCTTCATCGCGGATGCCCTGCAGATGCATGGTTGCTGATTGCTCGATGCCGAGATAGACAGCTTGTTGAGCTTGGCCGAGTTGGATGGAGAGGTTCAGCATTGGCCACCATCCGCGCGCCAGACTCTAATATCCTCTCGAATATCACTGCCTAGCGTGTAGC
>DATKVL010000274.1:0-28029 GCA_035530115.1 Dehalococcoidia bacterium
TCCAAAAGTTATCTACTTGTTGTATTATCATAGCATCGGCTTGTTCTTTAACAGGATCAACTTGTGCCTGACCCGTTGGCCGTTGGCTAAGGATAGCAGTCTGTTCCGCATGGGCCTTGTTAATAGCCTCGATAACTTCAAGTAGCGGATCTCCATCATATTGTTCTCGGAGTTTGTCAATATCTACAAGTGGCTTAATCTCGGTTTTTTCTTTTGGCCCAGGAATAGAAGTTGATTCCATTGCCTTTCTACCGAGATTAGAAAATGTTTCAGTCAACTTGTTATTGCTATCATGGATGTTTTTCAATATTTCAAGAGATCCTTCTGGATCAGCCTTGAAGAAAGCTTGAACCTTTTCTTCAGTCCATCCCTGATGAACGGCTGAACGCACATACGCTTCCGGCAATCCTTTTTCTTCTTTATCAGGTTCGGGGGTAGAATCTTCCTTACTCTCAGGTTCGTCTGCCTCAGTCTCAACTTTAGACTCAGGGGTAGGATCTTCCTGTTCTTCAGGGGCATCTGCCGTATCCTGATCTTCTTCTTTTTCACTAAAAGTTTCTTTCAACCTTTTAGTAGTAGCATCAAGAACTTCTTGTTCGTCCTTCACTGTCTCATTAGCTATTTTATCTGCGACAGTGGTTTCAGTTTGTTCTGAATCTTTCATATATTCTCCTTTATTAGACTGCTCGGAATGTCCGAGGGTAGAATAATCTACGGAGTCGTTGTTCTTTTTTGTCTACCTGGTAATTTGACAAATCCGGTTTTTTTCAAGTAAGCTTCATGTGAACTAAATTTATCAAATACGGGCCGTCCATCCGGCAATACCTCAATATCTGGAAACATCCTATTGTGTTCCGGTATCTGTGATGGATTCATAGCCAGTGAATCTGACACTATCGGCCTGCGATATGAATCAGACTGAGTATGTGGTAAATCAGTTTTATAATCACGGGTCATAGTCTGCCCACAACATTCTGGATATATAATATTAGACGGAGAGCATATTATTTCTTCTCGCCTATCACAAACGGTACACTTGGCCGTATATCTCGGCATCATAAACTCCTTAGTTTTTTACCAACTTTAGCTTCAAGTGCGGCTTCTTGTGCAGCTTTTGCCCTCTTAATAAGTTCCTTTCTAACAGTGGCATAAAATTTTGGCCTATTGCATATTTCTTTCGCCCTTATTAGTGTATCAGCCCCACTTTCGACTTCAAACCTGTCAAAACCATCAATTTTCTTAGATATTTCTCCAATCATTACTGTGCTCCTAAATCAAGAAACTTTCTTATTTCTTTCTCAGACATACCGGCTTCTCTCAGATCTTCCATAGTTGCTGTAGTTCGCGGAATCCTAATAGACTCTGACCTTATCTTTGGAATTACTTCCTTTTTCTCTTTCTTTTTCTTTTTTGATTTTGGTAACGCGGGACCATATGCTTTTTCACCGTAATAGATCTCCCTTAGTTTTCTTCCCACCCACTTAACCAACTCTTTTTCGCTTTTTGCCATTAGTATACTCCAAAATTTTCGGATTGCTGTTCACCAGCAATCCTTTGACTATTTTGGTTAAACTCCTGTTGTGCCGTTGGAACAGGTCTTGCCAGTGGATAACCACCATTCTGTTGTATGGCCCCAGGAGTTATGATCTGCCCTTTACCCGGATTCTGCGGGCCAAGCATCATATACGCCATTAACTTTTGCTGATGTTCAGGATCATTGAAAATATCTTGTATCCAATCACCTATACCAAGTTCGGTAGCAGCCTTAGAAAGGTAGCGTTGTAAATTAAATGGGATACCCATTTGCAAACATTGCATTGCAGTAGCAACAGCAGCAGGAATTACATTAACTGTAAAGTCAATGATCCTTCGTTGCCGTGTTTCTGGGTCTAACCTTGACATTGATCTCTGTATAATCGTAAATATAAAATCATTAAAGTCACCACACCGTTGTTCCGGTGTAAGCATAACCTGCACATATTCACCACCGGGCATACGTTTGGCTAATAATATATTTATAAGCGGATCGGTGTGTAAGAACCAAGCCATCCTGTTACTAACTTGTTCAGTTCCGGTATATATAAGATCACGAGAATCCTCAGTAGAAAGAGAAGCATTACTTTGCAAAATAGAAGATTGTGTTGCTGTCATTTTTCCAGTTGAACCTGATGGTTGCCTTGCCCCCGACATAAGATCAGGATTACCAGCCATATAGTTAAACCACACTTGTAACTGTCGCAACATAGATTCATTTTCTGGACGCTGACCACCAAAACTAACTGTCTGAAAAGCTTTGGGATCTTCTGATGCAACTGTAGCACCATCATCGGCATCTATAGCATCCTGCATTTCATCAGCAGCAGCGGGTTTGTAGAAGGTAATGTCCTTTTGTCTTGTTGCTTGATCCAACATCTTACTCATCATCTTGTTGGCGGCTCTATGAAGATCATACCATATACTAACAGGAGCTACCGGCATCGGATTATCGGCTACAGGCGGGGTCAAACACAAATACACATATGGACCTTCTTTTGGCCCATAATAATCTGTTAGTTTTATGTATTTGTCAAAAGTCTGCACTCTCGGATCTGGCATAATCAAAAACGCATCTGCTGAGGGAACCCATAATTGAACAACATCAACCATATCCTGAAGTTGGTTCATATCCATATCATAGGCACTTTCCTGCGTCAATGATTCAATTTTATTCCTATTTGAAGGATTCGAGTTTGACGATGGTAATTGTGTTACAAGATCGTGATCACAATAAGGATCATCAAGTAATGTTTGTCTTGGAACACGTACAGCGTTGCCAGCAAATGTAGCCTTTGTAAATTCTTTACACACTGGATCTACAACAAAATCATCAAGATCTACTCGATCAACAAATATCTGTCCAGGATCAACGTCAACATCATCAATTTTTATAATAGTCTGCGAACTATTCAACCCTATTTGCAAAATACCAACGGCAAATATAGCGTCAACTATCCAGGCACGTAGAATTTCTTTAAGCCGTAACTGCCTCTGTGCTACATCAAGGCCCATACCGAGAAGTTCAGCGTATGTTTTATATGAAAGATATTCTGTGATAACTTCATTCAGGGGATTTTGCATAACTATGTTCGGAACTATTGTCCTAATAGCATGGAAAATCAAATTTATTGGTTGATCTCCAGTAAGGCCTTTATCTTTAGCATAATACTGGCCCACATATTCTTTTATGAACATAGTCCTGGCAGCACGATAGCGTTTTAACCTATCAAAGCCTTTTTTAACGGCCAGCATCACCTTTTGCGGTTCGACGACTTCAGCCATTTAACTTCTCCTTGCCACCTTGACACTTATCTATCATGGCCTCTACTCCGTGCCCTTTGTGAACTTCTTCCAAAGACTTTAATAGAGGACAATGTTTTTTTACACCGCACTTTTTGCATTTAACCTTCATCTCGTTTTACTAAAATCAAAGACTCTACGCCACTGTTTAGCCCGTTTCTTTTGTTCAACCTTAGTCTTAAACACTTTCTGTTTACGATACCCACAACTATTAACAGGAAGTTTTGGGCCTTCGTACTTTGGCTTATATACTCCTTTATCGTCGAGTGTGAGAGCATCGGCTATGACTATATCTCCATGCGTTTTTTTCAGTTCCTCTTTAACATCAGCCAATTCACTCGGACCAATACCACCACCAGGATAGTGAATGTAGTATTTAGCCTGTTCAAGACCAAACAGAGAATGGTTTACATAACCACCATGAGCAAGCATCCTATCATATAGATATAAAATAGCAGCTTTTCTATCCCTACTGGAGTGCCAACCATACTTTTGAGTCTGTCTATCCGTCACCTTGCCTATAGTTTTATCTACATAGTAATGTGGATAGTGAAAATCCTTTACCATCAATTTACCAAAGTCCCATCCCGGTCCATTCATTTCCCATTTCATAAAGGGTATCCGTTTGGGATTGGCCCCACCTATCCACAACGCAACAGCAGCGGCAATTCTTGCCATCTCATAAGGCGGCACAACATTGCTATACCATTCTCCGATTTTCTCTCCGGTTTCTTTACACTTTATAGATATAACAGATGGCGTAGCCCCCTGGCCTTTTCCAAGGTCAATTCCCATAACATACGTCTTTGTCTGATCGGGCCGACCATAAGGAAGCTCGCACCACATTTTCAACTGTCCATTCTTAACCTGCCTTGCTTTAACAGCAGAAATATCACGCCTTCTTATAATATCTAAAACGCCATCATCGGATATTTCTTTGTTCAGATGTATATTCCACGTTGATTTAGGTTCTGCACCAAAGATGGCCATGTGTTTTTCAATATTGGATATAGAAAAGAAAGTATCCCCGGCTTCAAGGTCTTTCCGCAAAACTTCCTGTGCTAATTCCTTCGGAGATCTTACTTCTTCTTCTTTATCGAACCAGGGTGATCTAATCTCCCAATCTCCAGTTATATCATTCTGTTTAAGATAGCGATTCGCACCTTTATCTGGATGCTCCCAAAATGGGAGTATGAATACCTTTATCTTTCCTGACTTCTTCCATCGGCTATACTCAGTTCCAGCACCAGCCGGTGTGGAGTTTATTATACGCATAAGAGCAGCATCTCTTGTAGCACTACGCATAGCTGCTCCATTTTCAACTTTTGCAAATTCATCCAATAAAATGATCAAACGCCTATCACCTGATGCAGCATGTTCCGTAGTTGATTCACCATCTATACAACTTTGATTAAGTGGATTCAACATGTGCATTTTAGAACGATATTTCTGTCCTGGTGCAGTATCGGGGGGGCACATCCATTCAGGCAACCATTTATTTATATAGTCGTGTTTCTGAAATAGTGCCTTCATATTCCCTGTCTGATCTACATATTCTCGTACACGTGACATTTCAAGAAGCTGGCTTCTTGATCTAAATAACCATAAATAATGTAAATATGCCGTACAACACCACGATGCACCCATGTCACGCGATTTATCAATTAGAATATCCTCACCTTTTTTAAGATGTGCTTGAAAGTCATTAAATAACGTGTCCTGAATCTCCCAAGTTATAAACGGGACATCGGCAAATTCAGACTCTACTCTTTCGCCACCTTCTACATCGAACTGATGGAATGTCCATACAAAAGCGTTAATCCAGAATAATAGTGATTCATTGCAAGCTGCCAGCAAATCGGTCTGAAGCATAGGATCATTCTCTGCCTCAGCAAGCAGTCTTTCCCGCCACTCAACATTGGCATTAGGCCGTTTGGGAACCTTCAATCCGGCCTTAGGACAGGTCCATATTTCCGGCGTATCTGGAAATGGTTCTTTAAGCTTGGGTTTGGTCAATAACACTATTTATTCGCCTCTTACCCTGTTCGCCAATTTTCTCAGCAATGGTCTGCGGACGTTTATTAGCCTCTCCAATCATGCCAACTTTGCCTTCCATACGATCAAGGATCAAATCAACATACCCTTTATCGGGTTTAACCTTCCTTGTGTGCTCAACCAGTACCTCACCTTTTCGTTCTGTAGCGACTTCAGTATATCCGAGAGCACATTTCCATATCTGCCTGGCAAGTGCCTCGGCTTTAGTTATCATTTTAGGTTCGCCATCTTCAGCAACTTCAGTTTCCTCTGTTGATATTTCTTTGATGAACCGCGATAACAGAATACCGGCTTTTGTCTTTGCCCCGCGTTTACTCATCTATTACTCACCCTAAAGAATTTCACAACAAAGTAAACTCCGATGATGATCAAAGTTAGACACGCTAATATTTCTTTCATTTGAATACCTTTTTTCCTTCTTTCTGTAATTTAGCAGTAGCGATTGCATACGGATTTATGCCGCCTTTACCACTGGCCTTCATACCGGCCACATAACGATGAAAGGCAGCACTGTGGTGTGGACCACCACGTTCACATTTTGGGGCCGCTACTCCCCGGCTTTTGTATATCTCTTTTATTTCCTTTGACATAAGACCATTTCATCCAAGTATTACACAATATGCACTGTGTTCTGACAATCCTATCATCGAACTCCACAGTAAACTTACAGCACGGGCACTTCCACTTTATCTTTTTCTCTTTCATACAACGGACTCAGATACCAATCATCAAGGATAACTTCAGAAGGTGTTATAATGGACATTCCATCTGTCCCCCACATACCGCCTATCAGTATGCCGACAAGCTCACCACGCTCGTTGAACACACCCCCGCCGCTGTTACCCGGCCAAGACTGAGCATCGACCTGACTCTGAAAGTCTTTGCCAAAGAAATCGAACCGCCTGTTCAACCCGGACACTATCCCGCATGTCACGGTGGGAAACATGTCCAGACCGAATGGAGCACCAACGATATACACTACATCTCCATAATAAAGACTGTTGGAGTCCACTATAGGAACAGATGGCAGATTACTATCCATAGGAATAATAAACCCGAAGTCATTGTCCTCGCTATAATAAAATTCCCCATACTCTACCTCGTTGCCGTTCACATCCAGTATCCGCAAGTCACCAGCACCTTCAAGCACGTGAGCAGCCGTTATAATACGCCCACCTGCGACGACTCCACTTCCTGACCATAGACTATAACCCTCATCCATAGCTTCAATATAGACACTGGCTTTCAACATATTGTCGATCTTGTTACCCTGTTTAGGCACAGGTAATATAATTATAGCCACCACACATAGCACCAGTCCTATCCCAGCTATCCATTTACACATTTTGCTTTACCTCAAATCTCAATGTAGTACCAGGTTGATTTACTAACCAAGCCAGACTCGCAGCAGTTTCCGGTGACAGATCCATCTTAGACAGGATCAGTCGATCCGTTCCGTTCATTTGTGTTTCAAAACTACAGTTCTTCGTACTGACTTCAAACGTACATTCTTCTTCGATCTCCGGCATTATGATAACCTCCGCAAGTATCCTATCCCGTTGGTAGTGTCCGTTGCGTAGTGCAGCGACGTACCGCCACCAAGCGGTATCCGTATGATTATACTGCGGTACAGCGGAGCTACCCATCGCACATTATCCTCCGTAGTCACAGCAGCCAGTCCGAAGTAAAACCCGCCCGCTATCAATGACGTGAACACGTACACACCACCCTCAACTACTGTAGTCTCCGTGTCGGTGTTAGCCGTTGCGTTAGTCAACCGGACTCCCGACGCAGCTACCGGATCTACGATCTCAGGCCATGCTGATTGATTTTCGTTATTATCTTCAGGAATAACATGATTAGACATACGATTCTCCTTGTTTTATAGGCAGCATAAGCCGTATCACACGTGCCTTAGCCGCGTCTGTTATGAACACTTCCCGCAGTTTAATACCCCAATCGTTTACGTGACTACGTATAGCCATCTTCAATTCATCTTTAAGGCTTTCGGCCCGACACTCGGCCAGCGTGTGAACCTCTACATACTCGGTTATCTTGCCCAGGCACAGGGCCGGTAACGACTTATCGAGATCTTGTACGTCCAGGATGGCCTTCTTAGCGTCCCGTATGGAGTATTCAACGGCCCCGGAGATCGCTATGACGTGTCCATCGGAGGTCGTAAGGCTCTGGTCCCTAAGATCTATTATTTGTGGTGTGACTGTGATCTTCACACACTCTTGTATGATGGGCCAGTAGGCGTACCAACCCGGTCCTTTGGGCCTGAAACGACTTCCCCCGGTGATTCGTATACCTGCTTCATCCGGGAAGATCATCCAAATACGAGGAAATAGGTCAAGAATTGCCGATATTAGCCGTTCAAGCCATTGCATAAAGTAATGCCCCTTTAATTGTACTCCTATTATACCATACCTGGCCCTAAAAGTCAAGTGAAATCTTATATTTTTTTACCTGTGGGTGTCTGGATGATTTACGATAGGGAAAATTAGGTGTGGGGGGAGTCCAGGTATGGGTGTCTGGGACTCCAGCAGCACGGGGTCAAGGGTACCACCCCCCATCCCTTGTGGTATAGCCGACAAGCACCCACAAGATGTGGTGTGTGGTCAATCGGCTGACACACTATATGATGTGTTAAATGATTACCTACATATGCTGTCCTGAATGTTAGATATATAACAAACAAATCAAAATGTTTAGAAATGCAATGTATATCTGGCATTTCCTCATTTCCAATTCAAAATCACGCTTTATTAGATAGATAGATAGGTCGTCGTTTGAAAACTGACTTGTTTACCCCTATAGAGAAAAAAATATCATTGTGTAATTATATCCTTGACATTTTACGGTACTATATCTCTATTTATTTTTCCTATATGTAAACAAGTTAATAATTATCTCACCTTCTATCTATCTATCTAATAATCCTGAATATCAGCTCAAAATCGCAACATTGGAAAGAACATTTACGAAATGGTCAAAAAAGTCAATACCAATTACAGTTAAAAAGCCAGAACATATTTACAGTAAAATAGTCAAGAGCAATATACCGTAAATTCACCAGACACCCATGCTAAAATACACAATAATATATTTGACATGGGCCTGAATATATGCTATACTATAATTGTATATTGGCACGTTGCGTGGATTATCCACTTGACATTGGCCTGAGTATATGGTATACTCTATAAGTATTCCGGCCCGTAGCACCTGAAGGGCATGTTTGCTGGCAAACCTACGGGCCTTGTAATAATATCGACGTGGTGCGTAGCTACGTCCTAACAAAGTATTGGGAGAATAAGACAATGGGAGCAATAACAGACAAAACACAAAAGGCATTTGAGGAATATCGAAAGACCGGAGACTTGGCAAGTTTTGCTTTTGCTATAGCCGACTTGTCATTTTTCACGGTGAAGAATCAGCAGCACCGCGATATTCTGAATCGGGCAATCAAGGATAACGCTTGTGTCGAATTGAGGTGTCCCACTTGTAACGAAGAAGGCATGGGCCAATTTGACATAGGTGACGTAAACTATCCTAATCCAGGCCAGATAGTTTATGAACATATTTGCCTGTCATGCGGTGAACGGTTTGACGAGGTTTACAAACGATTAGACGTATGCAAACCAGAATAAGTGGAGGCCTGCGGATTATCCACTTGACATTGGCCTGAGTATATGGTATACTATAAATATAGTTGGGGAATAAGACTATGAAGCTATACCGAATATGCACAGAAAATATAGGCTATGCATGGATAACAAAAACTGTTGCCGAGCATTTTGAATCGTTCACGATTATCAAGGCCGAAGGTTATTGGCATGGTCACAGTGAGCACAGCCTAATAATCGAAATTGTGACCGATGATTATGATAGTATAATTAAACTGAGCTATCGAATCAAAAAAGAGAATCGGCAAGAATCAGTATTAGTGCAAGTATTAGACGTGGAGGCAAAGTTTGTATAATGGGACGACCAAAGGGCAGTAAAAATAAGAAAAAGAAAATACCACCGTGCCCGGAATTGAAATCACCGGCGAAGAAAAAACCGGCAAAGAAGCAGGAATTGACCGGGCCTGAAGCCGCAGAATATTACAAAACAGTTTTCATTGCCCGGTTTGGTGGTGCAACAGCCGGGCGAATTGCAAGGCTATTGTACGAAAAAATTACGGCAAGCAACAAGTATCTGGAGGATAAGTATAATGAAGCTTCGGGAAAAAATTAGGGTGTTTATCAAACGGAATAAACAGTATTTAAATGCAGCCACGATAGCAGAATTGAAACGTATATTCTATCTGTCCCTGGCTGCATACCTGAGCTTATGTTGATTGGGGGATTAGAACGATGGACAAAGTTGATTGGGACGAAAAGAGTATCAAGCGGTGTGAAACGTGCCAGCAGCCATTGGCAAAAAATATCGACGGGCAAGACATTTGCCATAACCAATGCAAGCAAAAGAAAGGGGACAAAAATATGGAAGTGATTATCGAAGTGACCAGTGGTGTGGCCGAAGTCACCAAAAAAGACGCGGGTGTGTCGGTCACGATAATTGACAATGACACCCAAGATGAAAACGGTCCAGATGAAACATACTATGAAGAAGATTATACAATAAACTAATCATCGGCCCACGTCGGCAGTCAAGGCCGTAGCGGCAAACGCAACGTGGGCATTATGAAAGTGTATTTATATAACCTGATAATCGGTACGCCGCTAACGGCATGGTATGCCAAACATGGTAGCTTTTGTGATTATTCGCAGTTAAGCGGATATTATGCTTGTCGTCTGCAAACACAGATTATATTACACAATTTGACGTGGTATAAACTGGCTAAAGCTATCTGGAGCAAGTATAAAAAACAAAAAATGTTATCGGGAACGGTGGTGTGGTATGTTTATAGTCACAATGGGACGTTGATAAGTACAGGCAAAAAACCAACAGACATGAAGCATTGGAGCAAGCATACCAGTGAAACGTAAAATAAAACGGTATATTCGGGATTACGAATATTATGGTCAGTGGTATGCCAACAGCTATGCTCAGGTCGAGCATTTGTTTGGTGAGCACGCCCGGTTATTCTGTGCTCTGTTGGCAGCAACGTCCCCGCGTATTCATGTGCAAAGGAACTGGCGGTTTGCTGTGCGTTTACTCAAAGGTTATTTACGCGGGCACAATCCGGATTATCGGGAATTGCTCCCCTGCCATATACCGAATATCAAACGGGCATTTGCGGGGGAAGAATTATCAGGCTATAAAGTCAACAGTTTTTATCATAATCTCATCGGTGATGCAGACCACGTAACTATAGATACATGGATGTTGGTATTCTTTGGCATAACCGAATTGAAAGTGCAAAATCGCATTATGAACGCAAAATTCCGCTATAATCAATATGCCGAAAAAATTCGCAGGTATGCGGATATTTTTAGCTTGACAGCGATGGAGCTTCAGGCTATAATATGGACAGGAACGCGAGCCGATGCAGGCTATCGGCCCGTTAGTTTTTATAGTGTTGGGCAAGACCAAAATCAACAGGTATTTGCGTTTGCAGAAGAAGAAGAAGAATATATTCCATTTTGATTGGAGGATAAAACATGACCAATTATATGGCAGTAGCAATCGCAGAAGGTTTTGAAGAAGGAACCGAAGAAGAACAAATAGAGGCGTGGCAGCACCTTATTGATACGGGCCTATGCTGGCAGCTTCAGGGTTGGTTTGGCAGACAAGCAAATGCTTTAATCGAAGCCGGTATTTGCACACCGGCAAGAGGTTAGTATGCAAGACCAATATGGACAAAACATACCGGATGATTTAGTGCGGATACCAGATTATACGCACTTAATTGATGAAGAAATAAAGCTTGTTGCAAATGCTGATTGGTACGAAGTTTTTCTTGCCGATGATAGAACACTATTATGCGTGTCGGCCAGAGCAATAGATTATCTATCAGAAGAAGGTGACTTTTCACATTGCTGCATTGCGGAAATACTCCGAGTAAATGACGTGCTAAAACGATGGTCCGAAGAAGATGGGTTTTATTCCGCTTGATTGGAGACTAATATGACCAGGCAATATAGAGTATGGACGAAAGACGACGGCAAACAACACATTATTCGTACCGATTGGCAAACGTATGCCCGATGCAAGCAATGGATTATACAAAAATGGGGCTTTGTGCCGTCATTTGTCTTTATATCGTCTGCAAAAAATCGAGAAAGTTTTATCGCGTATAATGGAATATAAAATACGGATAGAAAAATATTGGAGCTTAAAATGAATTTACAAGAAATTTTAGAGAAACATGAATTATGGATTCAGGGTAAATTAGAAGGTGTAAGGGCAGACCTGCGGGGGGCAGACCTGCGGGAAGCAGACCTATGGGGGGCAGACCTGCGGGGGGCAGACCTACAGGGAGCGGACCTACAGGATGCGGACCTACAGGATGCGGACCTACAGGGAGCGGACCTACAGGATGCAAACCTACGGTGGGCATACCTACAGGATGCGGACCTACAGGGAGCGGACCTACAGGATGCGGACCTACAGGATGCAAACCTACGGGGGGCAAATCTATGGGGAGCAAACCTACGGGGGGCAAACCTGCGGGATGCGGACCTACAGGGAGCAAACCTGCCTGACTTTCAGATATGCCCTGAAACTGGTGCATTTGATGCGTGGAAAAAAACTGGAAACGGCGTTATCAAAATACGCATACCAGCGTCGGCTAAACGTATTTCTTCTCTTGTGGGCCGTAAATGCAGGGCCGCGTTTGTAAAAGTTTTGAAGGGAAGCGGATACTCACCAATAAAAAAACTTTATTATGAAGAAGGTAAAATTGTTCACGCTGATAGCTTCGATGATGATATTCGCGTTGAATGTTCACACGGCATCCACTTCTTTATGACTAAGGAAGAAGCGGAGGAATTTTACCAATGACAAAACAAGGTAAGCTAATTCTGATACGACTATTCTATCGGGGATGTGTCAGAATCTTGATACGGCAGAAAATAATCAAGCGGAGTAAAGTAATGAATGAGGATGGGTTTTATGCCCATTTTTTAGCGTGGGCAGCGACACGACCTGACCTTCAGGATTGTCCGAACAGTAAAGAAACCCTGATGCAGTTATTCTATGAATGTTTTCCTTCTAAGAAAATATCTGCGGAAGATGTGGTTCGGGCATGGATGGGGGTGTTCAGGGTTTGCTCTGATGCTGATAAGTTTGTGCCAAATGAAAAAATCTATGCCTATTTTTCCGAATGGCTACAGAAAAAATATGCAGGATATTCTATATCACGCAATCATTTTGGGCGTATATTAAGAACACTTATGCCGTCCCTTCCTTCTGTTGGCATGAGAAAATTTGACCGGCATACCAGAAAGCAAACGTGGGGATTACCATTACAAATAGTGGAGGTATCAGATGAGAAAAAATGAACAAGGGCTGACCTATTGCAGAGCGAATAAACACCCCATTCCCAAGACTCCGCGTACATCCGATAAATGGTGTGTCTGTGGCTACCATAACCGGGGTCAAAATCACTGTGAAGGTGAACATCACCAGAAACGGGAACAAGATGCCACGTAAACACCCTGGTCCCATAATGACGCGGTTCTGTAGAGGCTGTTTATTTGTAAAGCCTGTCAAGCAATTTACCAAGAAGGGTAAACACTGTTATAGATGCCGGATGGAAATAAAAATGGCCGGAGCAGAAAAAAAGACTTGACTTTTTGATATGAAGTGCTATACTATAAGTATGTTTATACACGGTACGTATCATTTTAGGATGGGTGTGGGGCTTGAGCAATCTGCGGCACACACCCCCGGCAATCATTCCTATTCACTCACCGGGGCCAGTTACCTCCGCTGGCCCCATCCTCTTTTTTGAAGGATGTAATAATGCCGTACCCGGACCTAAGTAAAATAGACTCCAAACGAAAATATCGGATAGGAACAAGATATATAGATGGGATAAAACAAGTATTTAGGTATGTCAAAATGGACTTCGGTTCATTGGGAAAGATAAATGGAAAAACAATACGGTGTATATTGTATAGGTGGATAAGGGTAAAATAATAGATATAATTATTGGAGAAAAATACTATGAAAACTCCAGCAGAAATAAAAATACAGATTGAAGCATTGAAAAAAGTCAGACCAAAAGTTCGTCCTTATAGCGTATTTGGGACTGACAATTTGGTTCAATTAGATGCTCAAATTGATGTTTTGGAAAATAACTTAGATAGCACTGACATTTTTGATAAATATGGTCATAGCGGTATTGACGAGGAAGTTGTGCCTGCTGCATTAGAGGCTCGTCAATGGATAGACGGTGATTCTGAATTTGATGATTTGGCCTCTGGCTATCCATTGGAAGAATGATAGATACAAGTAAATTTGACAAGACTCCACAATATTCGTTGGGAACCAAATATGTTGATTTTTGTGGACAAACATGGTGGTATGTTAGAAAAGAGAAAAGTATGAAAGTACAATTATTTGCAGGCAAAGAAAGTTTGAGCTTTTCAGTTGATGCACATAAGGGTGAAATAAAGCTACTCCTTGATGGTGAAGAAGTTTTTACCAAGAGGCAAGAACCCGTTCCACTATCAGCAGTGAGGTTGGGAAAATTTAGCGGACCGGCGTATGACCGCGTGATTCTGCGATTACCAGATTACATTTTACGCTCCACCTACAAGGGTCAAATTATTTGTGTTGCTGAAGATGGACGGCTTACTAATGCTTGGCTACAGGAGAATGAAAAATCCAGCATAAGATACTATAACGATGTTGTTACCCTGGATCAAGTGAGGATAAAATAATGATCAAAAAAGAAGAAGGCGAAGCACGTCAATTTAGCACCGGAGCACACAAACAACCAGCTAAAGATAAGGGTACTCCTGTTCTTTTTCCTGGGGATGCCTACCTTGAAATATGCAAACATTTTGAAGAAGGTGCTGTTTTACACGGTGGTAGAAATTGGGAAAAAGGAATACCGCTAAGTGAGCTAATAAACTCACTTGAACGGCATATCGCCCAGGAAAAAATGGGCCTAACAGATGAAAGTCACGACCGGGCACTTGCGTGGTGTGCTGTGGTATATCTTGCCACTAAATTGCGGATACGGCAGGGTATATTGCCTGCGGAGTTGGCAGACATACCCTCACCAGCAGAAGCAGCGGGACAGCAGGTTAGATCATCTGATGGACTTCGACAGCCTAAGCGATGTGCAATATGCAATGAACTGTTTTGTCCACCTGTTCCATCTGCTATTGTTTGCTTGGGATGTGGGGGGTAACTAATGAAAGCATATTTAAGCCATCCGATCAGAGGGTTTGCCGGGGTACACGCCACGCCTGCTATGCAGCGGGCTAATTGCGATAGGGCCAAGCGATTAGCTAAGATTATTCGGGCAATACGGCCTGATATTGGTCTTTACGTTCCTGCTGAATCCGAGGATTTTATATCACGGGCATTTGACGAAGGCTATTTGACTATAAAACAGATTCTTGCCATAGACTGTCAAATTGTAACAGCGTCAGACCTTGTGATATTTTATAACTTTGAAGGCGAACTTTCATTGGGCATGAAAAAAGAGCATGATGCTGCTTCTGTAGCAAATAAACAGATAATGATAGTAACTGATCCCATTGACATTGATCTTATTTTGAGGTTATAATATGGCGCGTGTTTTAGTCTGCGGTGACATCCATGAACCTGTTTCACACCCACAATATCTGCCGTTCTGTAAGTCTATCGGGAAGAAATATAAGTGCAACAAGACAGTACTTATTGGTGATATAGCCGATCTCCAGGCTATTAGCTTTCATGCCAGCAATCCGCAATGTCCAGGACCAGAAGATGAACGACTTTTGACTAAACAGGCTATTCGTAAATGGTATAAAGCATTTCCAAAGGCTTGTGTCTGTATTGGAAATCACGATGATCGTATTAGACGATTAGCTGAATCTGTCAACATACCAGTGAAATATCTCCGTGACGATAAGAAAATATGGGGAACGCCTGGATGGAAATGGGATTATGACTTTGTTATTGATAATGTATATTATCTTCACGGCACAGGTCACGGTGGAATCCATCCCGCCTATAACGTAGCATGTAAAATGCTCATGTCTGTTGTTATGGGCCATTGCCATGCCAGGGCCGGGGTCAAGTGGAAAGTGAATCCGATTACGAGGATATTTGCAATGGACGTTGGCTGTGGCGTGGACGTGAAGGCATGGCAATTTGCATACGGCAGGCATATCAAGGAACGCCCGGTGTTAGCTTGTGGCGTGGTCATAAATGGCACACCTTACCATGAGATTATGCCCATAAATCCAAGTGAAAAATTCAGCAAGGATAAATTGCGAAATGGAAAATGATAGGCCCTATCCAAAGCGTATTATTGTTGACTTTGATGGAACAATCTGTGGTTTTGCCTTTCCTGATACTGGACCACCAGAACCGCATGTTCAAGAGGGATTACAAAAGCTAAAAAATGCAGGCTTTGAGATAGTGATTCATTCTATTAGGATTAATAAAAATTGGGGTTTTGCATCCCAATGTAAACATCTTTCTATTATAGAAACATATATGTCAGTTCACAACCTCCCCTATGATGAAATTCTTGTAAATCCTGGTAAACCATTTGCAATGGCATATATAGATGATCGGGCTGTTCAGCATAAAGGTGATTGGTTAGAAACAGCACAAGAAACTTTGAAAATGATCAGGGAAAAAGATGTCCAAGAAAATAAAACCGTCACGAAATGAACGCAAAAAAGCAAGGCGAAAGCTCCTAAAGGGTCTGACTGCTTCAGCCTGGGGCCGGAGAAAGAATAAATGAACTTTTACATAGAAGAAACAGCATGTAAAAAATATGCGGCTTGTCCTAAAAAATTTAGATTGCATGGACAATATCTATTAAAAAAGTATTGGCAAATACAGAATGATCAACGAAAAGCAAAAGCCCACAAGTGAATTATATCGGGTTAATTGGGAACTGATCCATACTAAGAAATTTGCACTTCCCAGGTCACATCCAGAGGGTTGTGATTGTAATCATTGTGCGGCTGAAAATATTTGTAAATGTGCCTTCTGTGAAGTAAAACGAAAGAAGCTCAGGATTAAAGCTAATGAATTAGCTGGTCGTCAAGTGTATAAGGATGCTGGAGAATGACTGTTGAAGAATTGGTACAAGCGTTAGAGGAATTTGCATGTTTAGATCAGGTTAAAATAAATGATTGTCAGATCGCTGAGGTCAAGCGTATTGTCAAACCGAATGAAGATGCCTATGTTGAAATTATTTTGGAGCGTGGATTATGAATTTTGTAGATCAATCTAAAAATCAGGGGAAACAAATCTGTCATGTCGGCCAGCTTATAGGAGCAAATTTCAAGGAGACAAGAACTGCTTTTTTGGGCACATGTAGCCAAGGTGGATATGGTCTTTATCTCATTACCTATTCCGCGATTATACTTGCTGATAGCCCGATTGCTACTTGGGAAAACGCAGGTACACTCTGCAATATTGATAGGTTTGTGGATGTTAATATTTCAGTAAGGGGGGATAGTTAATGATATTTGATCGCGGGCGATACCAGCTTCAAATTAGCTATGGACTGCGAAGATGGGCTTTAGCCCTGGGAATAGGTTATGATCGGGGTTTTTATTGCCGCCACCTATTTATATTGTTTTTATGCTTTATGATACGCATTACCAAATTTACGTGGGAGGAATAAATAATGGAATTTCATTGGGGAAAAAATCCTGATTATCATCTTTATATTGGTCATACTTTTGATAGGAAAAATGGAAATATAGCCTTTCCATTCTGCATTTCCTGGGTTTGCGAACCCTTTTTTACAAAAACCAAATATTTCGTTATTTCAATGGAAATTTTGTGCTTCAAAATCTATTTTGCAGTTTGGAGATGGAAAAATGATTAAAGAAACACCCTTTGGAGATTTTGAAAAGTACCAGGAAGAAGTAGCCCTGCGGGTACGCTTTCTACGTGTGCTCCAGGCACTAAGCAGCACAATAGCAAAACAACACCCAGGTGATGCCGATTCATTGTTACGGTTTGCTAATTGTCTTGATAGTGCTCCCGATACCTATCCAGTATTTCAATATACTGCTCCCAAAGCACAGCGAGGAAGAAAACGGGCGTGTGTACTTGCATTAGTTCAACATGCCTGTTTTTTATGGAGTGGCGGGAGCGATCATGGAAAATTTGAAAAAGTCCTGGATCAGCTTGAAGAAATAGATGGGCGAGGACTGGATGCTTTTGTGCTCGAAGGTGATAGAATTAAAGGCTATGAATTGGAGAAAAAATAATGCCGTACATAGACCCTGAACGTAGAGTTGATATTGATAAAGCGATTGCTGAAATCTTAAATAAACACTTATTTAAGGGCGACATTACCTATGCTATTTCAAAGTTAGCGCATGAATGGGTTAAATATGCATGTCCTGCGTATAATTATATGGCCCGTAGCGAAGGAAAATCAATTTTAGCTGATGCCCTTGATGAGTATAACAATGCTGTAATGAATCCTTATGAAAACAAAAAGCGTTTGGAGAATGGACCTATAAGTGAACTTGACGCCGTGAACTTGGAGGATGTGAGATGATATGGGGTAAAACATACAAAGAACAAAAAATACACCGGCAAACAAAATGGTTTGCGTGGTATCCTGTTCAACTTAAAGATGGTAGGTGGTGCTGGTTAGAATGTGTTTGGCGGTTTGAACACTTAAACTCTTATACCTACCACATTATACCCGCCGATTGTCCAGATTTTATATGATGAACTGGCAAGATGTTCTACAATCTGTTAATTGGCCCACAACGGCCCTGATCATTGATTTTGAAACGTATTTCGACAGCAAGTACAGCCTTAGTAAAATGTCAACGATAGAATACCTGACCGATCCTCGTTTTGAATTACACGGTTTCGGCATATTTGAAATGCACCAGCCATTTGCTGCGGTCAACGCTAATTCTCAATTCATAGATGCAGATAGGATAAGCCAATGGATCAATATATTGCAAACAAATTACGGCAAGAACCTGGAACGCTGTACTGTAGTAGTCAAAAATGCAATGTTTGATATTACCCTAATGCAAGTCCATTTTGGCATTGTACCACTGTATATTATTGATATTGATAATCTATTGCGATATTATGATGCTCGTATGAGTCATAAAATGAAGGATGTAGCTCCTGCCTGTGGTTTACAGCCGAAAGGTGATACTAAACAATTCCTCGGTAAGCATACAGCCGAAATTGATATAGCAGCTATGGTTGAGTATTGTCGCAATGATATTGAAATAGAAGTAGAATTATTCCGAAAGTTTCTACCATTACTCACAAATCCAGAACTTGAAATACCGCTTCAGCGGCATACTCTGAAAATGTATCTTGAACCCCGGTTGACATTAGATTATGCTAAAGCCAAAGAACTAATAGAACAAATGCAAGCAGAATTGGATGCTGCTGTCGAAGCTACAGGGCATACGGCTGAAGATATATCGGGTGACATTTCGTTCGCCAGGATAATTCAAGAGGCTTTGGGCAAGGAACTATTACCAGTAAAACCAGGCGAACCTACTAAAAACATGATCCCGATCACTGGTCCTGGAAAAATACCGGCCCTGGCACAGAATGATGATGGAATGAAGTATCTTCTCCAGCATAAGAATCCAGAGGTTAGACAATTAGCAATAGCAAAACAGGCCATAAGTTCCTGGCCCAATCATATAAAACGTATCAAGTCTATGGTTGCCCAAGCCAAAGCCTCTGGAGGTAAACTGCGGATACCTCTATATTATTATGGTGGACATACGGGCCGTTGGAGTGGAACCCAAGGCATAAATCCGCAAAACTTTGGTGGCCGGGGTAGAATGAGAGCATTGCATCCATTGATCGGGCAAATACGGGAGTTGATAATAACCGAATGAATGAATCTATGATCATAGCTGATTCTGCTCAGATTGAAGCAAGGGCATTGGCATGGTTAGCCGGTCAAGATGATCTTACCCAGGGCTTTGCCAACAATGAAGATATATATTCTACCCTTGCAGCAGAATTATTCAAATGTCATATTCACAAGCCGAATGAAACTGATCCTGAGCCTGTTGCGAAGCTGCTGAAGTTGCGGCGTGGATTTGGAAAAGATGCCATACTTGGTGCAGGATACGGGATGGGTGCTGACAAATTTTATTCTCGATGTCTGGAGAATGATGCACTTAGACCCCTATTTGAATCTGGGCAATATAATCTTCCATTCATAAAGTATATTATAGATACGTATCGTAGTAAGTATGCCAGAATCCCTAAACTATGGAATACGGTTGAAAAGTGTTTTAAGTGGGTGTTGAAATATCCAGATAAAGTAATGGCTTACGGTAGTGACTTTGTGTCTGAAGGATGGGTAGCCAAAACATTGCTTACTTTTTGGAATGAAGATGGAACAGCCATAATCCAACTTCCATCGGGTCGATGCCTCAGATACCGCCACGCCCGGCTCAAACGGACCCTCAATAGATCTGAAATCCGGTGGCATTATGGAGCACTGTGGGGTGGTAGCCTGGTGGAGAACATAATCCAGGCCATAGCCCGTGACCTGTTGGGGTGGTGGATATTGGAAATAGAAAAACAGGGCATACCTATTGTGCTCCATGTCCACGATGAAGTGGTATGTATTGTACCCGATAAAGATATATTGCTTACTTCTATGATTGTAGAACAGATAATGAAGTCTGTACCGGAGTGGGCAGCGGGATTACCAGTAGATGTTGAAATAGCAACGGGAAAGAAATATGAGAAATAGACGGCAAAATATCCTAATAGAAAAGGCTAAACTACAAAAGCAAGCAAAGAAATTCGCTATCATGGCCGAGGGTGGTAAAGCATATAATCCTGAATCAACACTTGCAATACCAAATCCATATCGTCCAGGAACAGAAGCATATAAACTATGGGAAGCTGGCTGGAAAATGGCAGCACAAAAGCTCAATTTTAGTCCAGATGCCCTTGCTCTTGAAGTGACATTTGATCCTCAACTGGATGTTACGCCCAAAATTCCAGAACGAAAACCAAGAAAGCCCAAAAAAGATCTCGAAGCGACTGTACTTAAAGAGTGTAAAGCGTTTCTAAAAAAAGTTGGCATATTCGCCTGGCGTAATAATACTGGCGTATTTCAAATGGGATCAAGATATATCGGCTTTGGGACCAAAGGATCTTCAGACATTATTGGCATTTGTCCTGATGGCAAATTCCTGGCTATTGAAGTAAAGCGTAGAGTAGGCGGCAAGCAAAGCCCGGATCAAGAATGGTTTCAGGCTAATATAGAAGCAAATAATGGCGTATACCTGCTTGTTCATTCGGCAGATGAACTCAGAACTAAGCTAATTGAATTGAGGATAATAGAATGACCCAAAGAGATGAATGGCGATTGTCTGCATCCTGGTTGAAATGTTTCAAGGCATGTCCCATGCGGTGCAAATACGCATACGTTATGGGCCTGCGGCCCATTGAAGAAACGGATGCCCTGCGAATGGGAAGTAATTGGCATAGTGTTCTGGAGATTGGCAACACTCCAGAGGGGGCTATGTGCCCAAATTGTGCTGGTGGTGGGGGGCACGGAAAATGTCCTATCTGTGATGGTACAGGTGCTATGCCTGATCCTGTTGAGGCTGTCACCAGGTATCTCAATGCAGCGTATGAAACATGCCCAATCAATAAATCAACTGATGAATGGGAAGTGGAACGCAATATCCTCTACTATAGCTTTTTGGCCTATCAGAAATATTGGGAAGATGATGAGATCGAAGTCATTGATACTGAAATTCCGTTCCGGTTAAAATTATGTAATCCTCTCACCGGGGCTACGCTTCCTGATGTTATAGTTTTGGGAAAGATCGACAAGATTGTGCGGCTATCAAATGGCGTGATTAGACTGATGGAGCATAAGTCTACCAGCAAAAGCATTGAATCGGATTCATTATATTGGCAACATCTCAGGCTCGATCCTCAGTTTAATCTATATCCGTATGCTGGTAGGGTGTATCAAACACAAGGTAAGCTGGACTGTCTATCGGCCACAGATCCATTGATCACTGGCGTATACCATGATGTTTGGCATAAGCCACAGATTCGGCCAAAGAAACTTACCCAGGCCGACAGCAAAAAGTTTGTAACTGATGGTTTATATTGTGGGATGCCATTTAAGGTTGATGATAATCTAATACGAATAAATGGCGTAGCTGCCGAAATAGAACCTGGAGCTAAAGAAGGAACCTTTGCTATCCGGGAAACGCCTGATATGTTTGGGGCCAGGTTATATTCAGATATAGCATCACGACCTGAGTATTATTTTGCCCGCAGGGAAGTCTCAACAATAGATGATAAATTGGATAAGTTTGAGCAGGAAATGTATAACATCTACCAGGTTGCAAGGGCTATGGAAAAACGCGGCCTGTGGTGGCAGAATGATACTCAGTGTGAGGCAACCTTTAGATGTCCCTATGTTCCTATTTGCTACTATGATGTGGCAGTAGATCCAAATAATCCCCCGGATGGTTTTGAAATAATATTCAGACAAGAACATTCTATTCAGGAGTAAAATATGGGAAAGTTACCTATTAAAAAATCCGCTGGACCACCACCAATGCCGCCGAAGCCAAAGAAAACATTCTCGGTAAAACGCTGGAGTGGTGAAAAAGAAGGGGAAAAGGTTGTTGTTTATGCCGATTCCGGTATGGGTAAAACTACCCTTGTTGCCCAAATGACAGGGATGGTATTTATCGGTTTGGACGATGGCGGGTCCAAGATAAAAAACCCGATTACCAGCGAGGATCTTCTTTATGTGCCTGAAGTAAAGTCTTATCAAGATGTCCGTGATGCTTTACAGCAGATAGCTCTATTTGATGATGCTAAGGGCGTGTGCATTGATACCGCAACCTATTTGGAAATGCTTGCTGAACCCTGGTTATTTTCACACGTACCAAATTCTAAGGGCCAGCCAGTTACTAATTTGAAAGCATACGGATGGAATGAAGGTTACAAGCATTTGTATGATGCTTTCTCGCGTATACTCCAGGATCTTGACGGCCTAAAACGAATGGGCAAGCACGTTATCCTTATTTGCCAGGCTGACAGCCACAAGATACCGTATCCTGGTGGTGAGGATTATCTGAAATATGGTCCAAGACTTTACAACGGAAAACCAAGCAATATGGCCCAGGTTGCAGAGTGGGCTGATCATATATTCCATATCGGCTACCAGCAGTTTCAGGTCAAGGAACGTAAGGCTACTGGCGATACTACCAGGGTTATTTTTGCCGATGGGGATGTTCATTTTTATGCCAAATCTCGGACACTCCGAAAACCCGTTATTTCGTTTGACACACCACAAGATGATAGCCTTTGGAGATTTTTGTTAGGGGATAATTACAATGGGTAAGATTCCGAGAAATGCTAAATGTCCGTGTGGAAGCGGGCTGAAGTATAAAAAGTGTCATGGTGATCCAATTAAACAAGCTTTAGTGGAGGATGCTGCCCGTAAGATAATGGAAGTGTTAATAGCTGAAGAAATACAGAAAATTTATAAGGAAAAAACAGATGGCAAGACAAAAGAAAGTAAAGTTTGAAGAACTTAAAACTGGACAGTATTTTAGGCACAAAAGAAAACTGTATATCAAAGATTCAGGTGGAGAAAGTGCTGTTCATTTGGCAACTGGAGAAATTGACCTTTTTGAAGAATCACAAGTAACACCCGTAAAAGTATACTTTAGAGTTCGATAATTCAATAGGAGAAAATGTATGGGTTTAATTACACAAGCTGCAAATTATCGTGGTGCCCCTACAGATTGGGGCGTCAATGAAACAAGAAATGGGTTTCCTCAATTCTGTGTGTCATTATTTGCACAGGAAGTTTGGGATCCAGAAGATCAGCAATGGTATGCGGTAGAAGGTGACCCTGAAATCACAGCCTATCTGGTTTTATATGACAGCAAGGGCCAGGCCACTCTAAACTGTGAGCAGATCAAAAAGGTTTTTGGTTGGTCAGGCAATTCTTTTGCCGAACTTAACGATGGGCAATATGCTGAAACTCCGGTACAGTTTAGGGTTGAAGAATCTGTATATGAGGGAAAGCCACAGATCAAGGTCAACTGGATAGATGAATATGATGCTGTCCCTGGCCGTGCTGTAAAGAAGTTCGATTCTGAGGGGCTAAAGAATCTTGACAAGAAGTGGTCTAAGTTTCTCACTGGTGGTAAAGTTCAAGCTGCCAAAGCACCGGCTAAAGGAAAAAAGGCTATAGTAAAGTCTGAGGCTACTGTCCCGGCTTCGACTCCGCCAGAACCCACAGTACCAACTGAGACACCGCCTGCTCCTGTTACCAAGCCTCCAGTCCTCGCTACTCCCAAAAAGACCAAAGCAATGTCAAAGCAACTGGCATGGGAATATACAGTTGAAAAAACTGAGGGCTACGATGATGCACTAAGGGCAGAGGAATGGACCAGAGCCATTGGAATTATCTGTCCTGGGCAAGACAATGACAAAAATATTTCACCCGTAGAGTGGGGCAGAATAGCCGAAGCTACTGTAGAAGCAGTCAACAAAATAAAGTTCTAACAGTCCCTTGTGCCCGCGGGCATTATGGCCGGTAGTGGGACCAGCCGCTACCGGCCTTTTGGAGATATTTGTATGGACTTAGCCTTACTTTTTGAGACTTACTGCACCAATGTTTCATCGGCTATGTTGGATGTATTGGCGAAAGATCTCCAGCTTGATCCCATTTATATTGATAAATTAGGTGTCGGCTTCTGCCCGCGTTATCAGTCTTGGGCATTTGCAGAACGCGATGAAAAAGGCAAGATTATAGGAATTGTTTATCGCGGCATAGACGGCAAAAAGTTCATGGAAACAGGTTCTAACCGGGGTCTTGCCTATTACCTAAACCAAAATTATGAAAGAGGAGAAAAGCGTTATGCCCCAGGAAAACATAACTGGACCAGAACAACTAAGGATCGGCCATGTCCTATTTGTCAAAGGATTAAATACTGCATGGTATCAAGTGAATCTCCAGGAAATCCCGCCGCCGTATTATGTACCAAAGTTCGAGATGGATCAGTCAAACCCATACCTGGGGCAGCGGGGTTTCTCCATATTCTCGATCAAGCCCGGTCAATGGCTAACACCACAAGAGGATTGCTGCCAGTATCAGAATATCCGGTCATTGTGGTCGAGGGTCACTCGGATGTTATTGCTGCTATGGAAATGGGTTTTGTTGCTGTAGGCAGACCCTCTGCACAGGGTAAAATGGATCTTCTGGCGAAAGTATGTGCCGGTAGAAACATTATTGTTGTTGGAGAAAATGATTCCGGTGCAGGCAAGGAAGGAATGGAGGCAGCTTTCCAAACGCTCAAATCCGTTTGTCCAAAAGTTAATAAGATACTACCACTGGAAGGTTTTAAGGATCTTCGGGACTGGAAAAATAGAGGGGAGCTTAAACTCGAAACCCTTCTCAAATACGTGGACCAACACAGTGACACGGAGATAGATCCCGATATTTTGCCAAGTGACGTAGCTGCTGATATTGCTAAAGTATATCTAAAGAACAAGTATAATCTTATTGACCAATGTATGCTACGAAATTGGAAAGGCCAGTGGGTAGAATACAACGGCAATAAATACATTCAGCTTCTCATTGAACGAGTGCGGGGTGATGTATACAGGTTTCTTGAAGATAAAAAATATCCAAGGACAGACGCAAAAGGCGGCATTACCATAACTCCATATAAACCCACTCGTTCCAAAGTAAGTGACATATTGGATGCCTGTTGTCAATGGTGTCCGATAGGAGAAGATCCTCCGGTATGGCTTGATGATAAAGAAAACTTTGATCCGGTTGATCTTATAGTATTTGAAAATGGTATATTGGAATGTAACCACAATATCCTAAAGCCCCCAACCCCAAAATACTTTAGTTTTACGGCTTTGCCTTATCCCTGGGAAAAGGCCAAGAAGCCTGAAGTATGGTTAAATTTTCTTAACGACGTTTTCAACAAAGATCCAGAACGCATAAGACTTCTTCAACAGTGGTTTGGGTATAACCTCGTACCTGATATGGGTTTGGAAAGGCTAATGGTGTTTGTGGGTCGACCACGTTCAGGTAAAGGGACTGTTATATCGGCCCTGACAGCTATGCTTGGGTCTGAACAAGTCGCTTCCATAAGCTTTGCCGAAATCTGTGGTCCCTTTGGGCTACAACCACTTATAGGTAAGCTGGCCGCACTCCTTAGCGATGCCAGAATTTCAAGGCGTGTGGACGCGGGACAGGCATTGGAAAGAATCTTAGCCATAACTGGTAGAGATCCGGTTAGTATAAATAGAAAATGCCTGGCCGCACTCCCAAATATCCAGTTAAAATGCCGATTCACTATAGCTGTCAACGTGCTACCATCTTTGCCTGATCATGCCCAGGCTCTTGAATCACGGCTTGCCCTTTTGCACTTTCCAAATTCTTATGTGGGCCGAGAGGATAGAAGCCTAAAACGTAAAATTCAAGCCGAGGCCCAAGGAATATGTATGTGGGCCTTAGATGGCTTACGAGATCTCAGAGAAGAAAAAGATTTGATCATACCAACATCATCGGAACCTATTATAAATGAGTTTAGGGCTGTTACTACTCCGGCTTCTTCATTCATAAATGAATGTTGTGAGATAGGCAATGGTACGGCAGATGTTAATGACCTCTATGAAGCATGGAGGGGATGGTGTGGTATACATGGGCTGCATCCAGGTTTCCAGGCTCAGTTCTGCCAGAAGCTTATGTGTGTATTGCCCGATATTTCTATGGATGTTTCTACAAGGCAAGATAGATCTGTTCCTATTTATAACGGCCTTAGAATAAGAGCATGGGTTTACAAGGACTTTTTAGGAAAACCATAATGGAAAAAACACGATTCATCATTTTGAATAAAAAATTACAGAAGATCGACATTACCAGGGTCATAGAAGTTTTACAGTTTTATGCCTCTGAAGAAAGTTATCCTGATAAAGTAAGTGAAGATAAAGGCAAACGAGCAAAATCTGTACTGTTTAAGTTAGGAGTTAAATTATGAAAATAGCTATAACTACTTTTATCTTAATATTGTTGGTTATATTATTTATTGTTCTGGTTACACTTCCGGCTGGCTGTAGTCTAATTCACACTGATCCTGGTCCAATTATTGAACCGATTACGCCGACACAAGTTCTATATCGGACAGTGATGAAAACCGATTGGTTAGTTACCCTGGCTATACTTGGTATAGGCGGTGGAGCTTACGCTTTTTTTAATGGACATCTAAAGGGCATTAAATTTGCTGCCGCCTGTTTAGTGGTCCTGGGTATTACCTTATGGATTACCCGATATGGAACTTGGGTAGCCTGGATCACTGGAGCTTGCGCCATTGGCCTACCGGCTCTGACCATATACCTCAATCGGAAGGCATTACTCCAGATTATAACTGGGGTGCAGAATGTTAAAGATGAAGGAGTATTAGTTGTAGAACGACAGAAGGCCAATAGACTTTTATCCAAAGTCCAATCTCCCGAAACCCAGGCTATAGTTAAGAAGATTAAGGAAGGTGGTAATTTATGAACGAGAAAGAAGCGATTAAGAAGTTAAGGCGGCAGGTTAGGTCGTTAAAAAAACAACTTGCGGAGATACAGGCATTGCAGAAGCAAGAATGTGTCGGCAGGTCTTTCCATCCAATCGGGCCTGACGCCATAGACCCGTATGGTGTTTAGAACAGAAAGGCGGTGTCAAGTGATTAACATAATTCTATTTATAGCATTGATTCTAATGGGAATCTACGACCTATACTTAGTTTATAAAAAGCAACCAACAATATCACAGCGTATTCAAGGGCTATTCCCAAAAGCAGTTGATAAAGTTATAATGATTTTAACTATGTCTGCTGTATGGTATTTTGGCAGCTGGATATTGTTTACCCACGTCATGTGGGGAATAGTAATAGGCCATTTTTTGTGGAATGAATAGAAAGGAAAACTAATGTTACATTATTGTGATGGATGTTGGTGGTGTAATTTTTTCCACTCTGGTAAAATATGGTGGGTACTTGGTATTGAGTGTGTACTTATATTGAGTATCGTAGTATATAATTATTGGGTGAAGAAATGATCCGTACACGCAAACAGTTAATAAACTGGATCGAGGAACATGGGCCAAGGCCGTGTATACGCCGGGCTATCCGGGAAGGTCAGCCGATAGAACATCTTGGTGGGTTTGTTCCGGCTATACCAGGAAAATTTTCCCCAGGCTGGATCGTCCGTGTAACTTCTCGATTTGGAAAAACCTGGGATGTTGGTGTGTGGTATTCTGGATGGACGAGGAACAGTCTTGTTACCGATGTTCTTAAGGATATACCCTGGGAAAATTGGGTTGGCAATAAACCAAACAATCTTTATTCTGGAGACAATCCTATTCGCTATGAAACCTTACAAAGACTTCATAAAACTCAAAGATGCCCCTCGGTTAATCCTAAAACTAACCGGGAAAAGGGTTAGCTATTATTCTCTTAGAAGATGGGCCGATACAGG
>DATKVL010000275.1:0-1538 GCA_035530115.1 Dehalococcoidia bacterium
GCTCGCTGCATGATAAGATCCAATTCAGCCTCTTCTCGTATATCAGCAGTAAACAGGAAACTGACTTTGCCCCAGGTTAACCTCAATACCACTCCATTATTATCCACATCATGGCTGGTTTCTTCAAATAAGCTTTCTGGCGGATTTAATACCTCCATCTCGATTCCGTTACCCAAATCAATCTCCTGTCCGGCCCGGGCTATGTTATATTCGATACCCTTATCTTCAACAACATTGAGCCATTCCTGATAGGCGGAGGAGTTGTAAGACACCCCGGGCTCAAGCACCTGTTTCACTCTGTACCTATGAAGGACCTCTAGTAGGCCTGTGACATGATCGGCTTGAGGTTGAGTGCATACCACGAGATCTATCGTCCTGTCCCAGAAGGGAAGTTTCTCGCTTAGTTCCAGATTGATTTTCTGGAAGTCCGGTCCACCATCAATGAGTATATCCTGGCCGTTGGGCGTCTGAATCAGGATGGCATCTCCTTGTCCGATATTAAAAAAACTTATATGAAGCTTGTCATCAGGCGCAGTCAGAGCCACAGACCACACCAGGATAGCTACTACCAAAAGGGGAAGGACAAGCCATTTCATAGAAAAGCCGAGGCGAGGTTTAGAAATGCCTTCAGCGACTTTCTTTATTCCTGAAGTCAACCTGGAGGAAAAATCAGCCAACTGTTTTCGGTAGTTGAGGAATGCTATAACTCCAGCCAATATAGCATAGTATCCCAAGATATGCCAGGTGGAAACAGTGCTCACCTCTAATGAAGAGTAGGGCAAGGCATCAAAGCCTTGAACTAGAAAAATGAGATAGCTGAGAAAAAGCCAGGCCAGCCAGCCGAGTATTTGAGCCGCAAACGAAGCAAGTAGTCCCGTGAAGGCGACTAATGCTGCCGTGACCATGATAAAGGGCAAAGCAGGCAGGGAGAAGAAGGTTGCCGGCAAGGCAACCAGGGAGACTACGCCAAAGTTATAAGCTATAAGCGGCCCAACTGCCACGATAGCTGCCAGGGTTACGGCAAAGCCGTCGGTTATCATACCGCCTGCGGCCGCAATCTTTTCTCTAGCTCCAAATAAGGAAGCAACACCCTTCCTCCCCCACGCCTGGAAGTAAGGATAGAGGAAAACAAGCCCGGCCATGGCCAAAAAGCTGAGTTGAAAAGAGACGCTCCACAAGACATGCGGTTGGATTCCCACCATCACCGCGGCAGCGAAAGCCAGGGCAATAATGGCGCTTCGCTGCCTCCCCAGATATTCAGCTATCAAAAACAGGCTTCCCATGATTGCCGCTCGAATTATCGGCGGATGCATCCCAGCGAGCAGGGCATAAAGCCATATAAGCGCGAGAGTCAGCCAGATATATATGGAACGCCGCCGGCCAAAGACCAGGATGCCAAAGCTGAGGAGCATGGCAATAATGATGCTGATATGTAAGCCGGAAATAGCTAACAGGTGTGCTGTCCCTGTCCTGGAAAAGGCTTCGTAAAGGGAATCAGGTATGTTGCCTCTCAAGCCCAGCAAAATACCCTGAGCCAA
>DATKVL010000276.1:0-3395 GCA_035530115.1 Dehalococcoidia bacterium
GGCAACATAATAAGTAGTTGCATGGTGTGCAAGGAGTGTTCTTCGCAACCAAACGGCGGATATTTCTGTGAGAAATTATTTGAAACTGACCGGCATCATTGCACCTTGAGAGATTATCCAACATTCCCGGACAATTGCCCATTATCAAAGGTAGAGAATCCGACCATAAATGATAAAGAATTTAAAAAGACGAAAAGTATGCTCATGGAATTGTTGAAGTGTCTCGACGGAGCCATTAGTCTGGATGACATGGCTGCGATATTAATGCAATCGAAAGACGAAGAGGGATTCAAGGCGGAGTTGGGTGAGAAAATCAATGAAATTAACGAAACGCGAAGTTGTATTAAATGCATTAATTATGTAGGGTGCGATCATTATGGTGATATATTTAGTTTCTGCCTTACAGATATTAATGATAATATCGACTCTCATGGTGCAATGGAATGTTTTATGATTGCGGTTGCTAATATATGCCGGTATTGGGAGGAGTGATGAGCGATAAAGAGATTGAAGTTAAGAAAGAAATTGAAAGAGAGTGCAGCAATTGCACTAATTATATTTGTAATTATTTAGGTGGTATTCGCCAGGCGTTAGCGAACTCTTCAGGAGGGGTGCCGCTTACCGGTGGTATGCTCGATATACTATTGCCTAAATGTTATATTTTTTGGAAGGAACTATGAGTGAATCAAGAGCGATATTCCTAAATGGCGAATGGAAAGATATAACTGCGTGCATTAATTGCCCATGTTATAATGATGATGGTGATATTTGTGGGGCTGAGTCTGACATTAAGCACATTAGTCTCTTTTTCGATTCGGCGATTAATCCTGACTGCCCACTACCGGAATGGGATTTAATCCAGAATTACGAAACGGGCGTGCCAATAGTGAACACATATGTTCTCATAAAATTCACTTTCATTGACGGCGATCCCAAAAACTACATGACCCGCAGCGGGTTTTATTCGGGCAGTCATTGGAATATACATGGTGTCGGTGAGCGAGTTGACGGGAAGGATATAAAAATAATATCATGGAGATATATCGATGGGTAACGAATTTGTCGGCCTGCCGGAAGGTGAGCCGCAAATACCAGGTGAACCTGAGGACATACACAGCAAACCGCCCATATCAAAGCAGCGCATGGAAGAAATAATAGCCTTGAGTAATGCGATAACTGACTTAGAAATCAAGTATCCTGGAACTGGAATTAATCATGCCGCTGAAATAAATTTCTTCATGGAGCGCGGGGTTAGTCTGGAAAATGCTATTGCAATATATCAGGGCATTATGTACAAGAAATTCGGACATTAAGGAATGAAAATGAAACAAAAAAAATCAAAAAGACTAAATTCTTATGAAGTGAGGTGCTCCATTTATGAGTATTATCAGATACTGGCTTATTCAAGAAAGGAAGCTCAGGAAAAAGTTGATGCGGAAGATTTCGAAGACCCTTACAAAGTGATAACCAGGTCAGTAGTATTGTTACCGGGACATGATCTGGAATGAGAAAATATAATACTCATTGCCTCTACTTCTCATATCGCTACTTACCCAGACCGGGACGGTATCAGGTTCGGGGAAGTTTTGCCGAGCTTGCTGAATATTGCAGCCGAGATAAAAAATTTATTAGGAGGTGTTGTAAAAATGAAAATTAAAGTGTTAGTAAATGGCGAAGTGTGCCAAGCGGATGTTTCTGATGGAGATAATTCTTGTTGTAAGTTTTACCCAAGAAGTTGTTTTCACTCACAACTTTTCATGTATGGTGAAGCCTGCAGGTTATTTCATGAGAGACTAAAATTCTACAACAGAACCGAATTATACAAGCGCTGCCAGGCGTGCATCGATGCGGAAGTGGCAGCCAAAAAAATGGAGATATTAAAATGAAGAAAACGATAGTCGGGTATATTGCGAAATGCCGCAAACTAAATGAGATATTTGAATGGTATGATAACGGGCCATTGGGCATTAGAGTTATCAGCGGGGTGAAGATATATGACAAGATGCTTGAACAATTCGCGAGCAAATATAAAAAAATCAAAATTATAGTAGAAGTAAAGGAGGTTGAGGATGATTAAAAAATATATAAGTAAACGCAAAGCCACGAACGTATTAAAAAATGATGGCTATATCTTCAGATATTTCGATGAAAATAAAAATACTACATACATGTTGCTTAACAATGAGAACGAGTTGATAGGTTATATTGACCGCGAGGATTACCTGAACATGAAAACGCGTGATATATTTATTGATGAATCGGTCGATCCTGGTATTTGCGTTATTAAACAAAACAAATAATGGAGGTGAAAGATGAAAAATAAAAAAATGTCCCTGCTGGAAGTCGGAGAAAGAGTTGCGATAACAGACCTTACCGATTGCATTGTGAATGTTTTCGGCCCGGATTCAATTGCTGATCCACAAATTGCGAAATTGTGGAAAGAGGCATTTGTGGCAATTGCAGCCGTCGATAATTATCTTATGTCGAAAATTGGAGACGATTATCAATGGGGTGATTTTGAGGTGAAAGATGAAAAATAAGAAAAAATATATAAGACTAATCTATTACGACGATAGAGAATGGCTCATGGATGAAAGCAAGCTCGGAACCCCGACGATTCATGAAACCCCAAAGGAAATTATCGCCCAAATCGAAACAAATTTGAAATCAGATTATCCAGATGAAGGATTCTATGGATTGCAAGTAATAGAAATGACAGAATCTGAATTTGATAACCTGCCAGAACCTGAAGGGTTTTGAGGTGTAAAAGATGGACAGTAAAAACACATTCAGAAAAAAGGCAATAATAATTAATGGCCCGAAGGGTTTTGATGCCATCGTAATCAAGGGTTGTATGGGGTGCGATCATCTCAAAAATATAACCCCGGAACTCAACACCTCAAGGGTCGTCTGCAATATAGGGCGCAGCCGTTATGGGCAATGGGAATGGTATGATGAGATTCAAGCTGAACGACCGCATTTCATTTTTAGTGAGTGCCCGCTTCCTGACTGGGACGCTGTGCGCTGGCATGACATTAAGGAAATTCCGAGGGATGAAACACTAATTGCCATGAAGCTGAAAAATATACCATACTGGGCCGCATTTGGGAAAATTTATGTTTCGGGTGTATATATTCATGAATTCGGATGTTTCTTTATGCAAGACCCAGACCAATTGAAAACGGCTGATACTCTTATGAAAAAACGGCGATATGGTCATGGTCATTTGCAGGAATTACCCAAAGAATGCATCGAATCCTGGCGATATTTTAGGTACTAATGGCAGCCGATAAAATGAAAAAATATGACTATTCAAAGACTGGGAATTGCTATTGTTATGCGTGTGAAAAACATTTCCATCCGTTGGGTATCGCACGACATAGGGCAGCGCACCG